>CBDUEX010000101.1:0-6119 GCA_965366305.1 uncultured Bacteroidia bacterium
CCAATTACCTGTTTTCTCAAGAACTTTCTTGGTTTCGTCCATAACAAGAGCGATATCCAATAACTTTTTACCTTTTTGAGCTGTAGTTGCATCGGGTTGTTGTCGGTAGTAGCTTAATTTTTCACTTAGTAAACTAATCTTACCTAGACTAATAATCAAGTGCCAATGAACAGGGATATCTTGTCGAGTTAAACCTACAGGAAAATGAATGCCCAATTCCCGTGCTTTTTCAGTTCGAATTAATTTCAACCATGCAAAGGCAGGACGTTGTAAAAGAGCAACTTTATTTTCTGGGTTAATAATGCTTAAAATTGAAGTAATTTCCTTCTGCTCAAGCTCTTCTTCTTTGTAAAACACGTGGTAATCCCAAAGCACCATGTCACTTTGTTCTTTTTCAGCCAATTCATATGCTTTCTGGAATAAAGTCACGTCCATTAAATCATCACCATCTACAAAAGCCACGTATTTTCCTCTAGCCTCTTGGAGCGATAAATTTCGAGCAACAGCGAGGCCTTCATTTTTTTCTTTAGAGATGATGCGAATCCGGTTGTCTTTAGACGCAAAATCTTGAAGTATTTGTAGGGTACCATCGGTAGAGCCGTCATCCACACACAATATTTCTATATCCCTTAATGATTGATTAACCATGCATTCTAAGCTCTTTGCTACGAATGGAGCTACGTTGTACGTAGCGATGGTGATAGATACAAGATGTGAATTGTTACTTACTATCAATATTAAGCACGGTGTTAAACATATTTTTCCATTTAGCAATCATTACTTCTGGACCAAGTTTATCAAGAAAGTCTTCTCTAATTCTTTGAGACATATCAAATAATAAATCTCGGTCTTCATACAGCTTAATAATTCGCTCTGCAATGGCTTCTATATCCTTATCAATATAAAACCCATTTATACCATCTTCTAGTACCTCTTGAACTAACCCTATTTTAGTTGAAATGCAAGGAACATCCATTAAACTTGCTTCAAAAAACAATGAAGGGCCTGCATCCGCATCTGAAGCAATAACGGCAACATCAACGTCGATAAAGAAATCAGGCAAAGTTTCGAAAGGGCCAGAAAACCGTGATTTCAATTGTATACCTGGATATTTCTTTTGAGCTATCTCAACTGCTGGAATTATATGTGTATAGTATCCTTTAAATGTTCTTGACGCCATACCGGTCCAACCAACTATAAACTTACTATCAGTGTTTCGTTTCTTAGGTTGCTTTCTTTGAAAAAGTGACGTGTCATAAGCTTGATTCGCTTCGAAGAGTTTATGTTCTGGAACCACATTTTGAAACAATCTATATATACTTGGTGAACCTGCTAATACACCTTCTACATTGCTGAAATAATAATCGGAGAACTCTTTGATATTTCCTTGAAATTGACCATTTTGAGGAGGAAAACCATCTGTAAAAACACCAAGAATAGTTTTTGGTGCTTGCCATTGTTGTTTAATAATTTCGGGGAAATAAAATGCCAAATAAACGACTAGGTCATACTTCCCATCCATGCTTAGCACTTGAAACTTTCTCTTTTCTTTTTGATCTATCAGCCACTTTAAAGGTCTTTTAGATCGTTTAGCAGGATTATACTTTACAAAATCCAAATAGATATCAAACTCATCCGATAAATGTCGCCTAACAAATTGTTGGATGGTGTGATACGCCCAATTTGGGTTATCAGCAACTAGCAAAACTTTTGCTTTTCGGTTCAATTTATTCAATTGATCAATCTAATTTCGGTGGATCTATCGTCTTAATGACCTTCCCTGGAATTCCTACAACTATTGAATTGTCTGGAATGTTCTTGTTGACTACAGATCCTGCACCAATTGTCACATTTGTACCAATTTCTATTCCTGGTAATATCACTGCATTGCTTCCTATAAATGAATATGCTCCTATTTTACAATTCCCAGAAACATTTACATCAGGACATATCTCAACAAAGTCGTTAATAATGCAATCATGGCCTATAGTACATGAGAGGTTTATCAAAACCCCTAAACCAATTTTTACATCATTTGTAATTACAGTGCTTGTCATGATATTGCAACCATCGCTAATGGAATTACCAAAATGGCCTATCGATGCTTTTGGACTAATTGTGGAGGTAAGTTTTCCTCCTAAACTAGAAAATTTAGAATATAGCTTTCTTCTAAGCATAGGATTGCCTATGCCAATAGTAAAGTTTTTATTTTTTTCTAGAAAAAATGTCTTAGCATCTGCTTCGGTTTTAAGAATTGAAAATTTACCATAAAGTTTATCTCCTATTCCTTCATTTACATCGTCATAAAATGCAATTTCCTCTTTGTATTCTAACTGATGAAGTACTTCTAAAACTTCTTTAGCAAACCCCTTTGCACCTAGTATTAACATAATTATGAATTAGCTTTTAGTTTTAAATTTGAAACTAGTTTTTTGATTTCGTCAATTTCTTGCATTTTGAATAGGGCAGACATTACAAAGTAGCTAACACTACCAATTATAAGGGCTACAGTAAATTTTAATAAAGCAGAATCCACCAGCATCATACCAAAATATACACAAACACCCATGAGCGTTGCTATAACCATGAATGGAATAATATCACGTAATTGGTTAAACACTCCATACGATATCAGTTGCTTTGTATAATAGGTATTTACGAATAAAAATAAAAAGGACAGAACTACTTGCCCAATAATCAAAGCTTGAATACCAAAGGGTATAGTTCCAATGAGTACAATGGTTATCAGCACTTTCTTATAAATTTCAAGTTTTAAAAACAAATCAGATCTACCTTTAACTTTTAGGAGATTAAGATTTAGAGCGTGAATTGGGTAAAGCAAACCTGCAATTGCTAAGAGTTGAAGAAACGGTGCTGCCTCTATCCATTTTAGGGTCAATATGACCTCAATAAAAGGATATGCTGTTACCATTAAACCAATCATTAAAGGAAAAGTAATAAATGCCGCAAGACGTATAAACTTTCTGTAATAGTTTAAAAGAATTGAATTGTCATCCTGCACAGTACTCAGAACAGGAAAAGTTACTCGCTGTAGGATTACAGCTAATGTTTCTGTTGGAAGCAGCTGAAACTGATTGGCTCGAGTGTATAAACCCAACTCACGTGCAGAGAAATATTTACCAATTGCAATTAGATATAGGTTACTATATACCGCATTCAATAATCCTGATGCTAAAAGCTTTGACCCAAATGAAAACAACCCTAAAAATGATTCTTTTGAAAAAATTTTAATTGGAGTCCAACTCCTTAGGATCATAAGTAAAACTAGGTTTATAAAACTTTTGCTAATCATTTGAGCAACTAATGCCCATACGCCATAACCTATATATGCTAGATAAATCCCTATAACACCACTTATAACAATTGCAGTCACTGAACATTTAGTCTGTGTTTTAAAATCTAGACTCTTAGTAAGTTTGGTAAGGTGAATTATACTTAGTCCATTAAATACAATTGTTAGAGAAGCAACTCTGATTATAGCAGTTAATGCT
The DNA here is from genome assembly GCA_965366305.1 of uncultured Bacteroidia bacterium. Lineage (GTDB taxonomy): Bacteria > Bacteroidota > Bacteroidia > NS11-12g > UBA9320 > UBA9320. The sequence goes on from CBDUEX010000101.1 coordinate 3,513, forward strand.
GACTGTTCATAAAAGTTTGATACTAAAGGAGCAAGTATAAATAGCAAACCATAAAGGACTAAAGCTGCAAAAATATTAAAGAAGTAGACCGTACTATAATCTGTTTCTGAAACATTTTGCCTTTGGATTAAAGCTTGCGAGAAACCACTATCTATTACAGCCTGAGAAATTGAAAAGAAAATTGCTATCATTCCAATTAGTCCATAGTCCGTCGGCAATAAAAGTCGAGCCAATACAATTCCTAAAATAAACTGTACAATTTGAACGATTACTCGTTCTATACTGCTCCATGCCAATCCACCAATCGTTTTAGACTTTAATTCGTTCAAAAAATTGAGTCAGTCTTTTAATAAAAAACTTTGTTTATATGGAAGAAGTAGTTCGTATTGAACTATTTACAATCGATGATACTCGTTTTGCATCTTCCAAAGATAGCTCTGATGAAATGGGCAAACATAATATTCGTGAGGCAATTGATTCAGAAATAGGCATGCTAACCTCTTTCACATAATTAATGGTATTTAAAGAAGGATAGAAATATCTCCTAGGATTTATCCCTTCACTTTGCATCTTTTTAATACAATTAATGAGTTGAGTTTGGTTACTAAATATTACAGGATAATAGCTGTGATTCCATTCAGTATATTCTCTTAATTCAATTCTATCGATCAGATTTAATTCCAAGTGATTGTTATAAAAGTCTGTAATTTCTTTTCGATGTTTTAAAATATTTGGATAGTGAGGCAATACAGCAAGTCCCATTGCAGCTTGCAATTCAGACATTTTGCCGTTGATACCCACACCAGTAAAGTCAGTGGGACCATTATGTCCAAAGTTATGGCTATAAAAGCACTTGTGGTTTAATTCGGCGTCATTACAAAATATGGCCCCACCTTCACCCGTATGAAATACTTTAGTGGCATGAAAACTACAGGTACTTATATCACCATAGTCAAACAGGCTTTTTCCTTTATATTTCACACCAAAACAGTGAGCTGCATCGTAGATTACTGACAGGTTGTGTTTTTTGGCAATCTCTTCAATTTTATCTACAGCACAAGGATTTCCAAAAACATGAGTTGCTAAAATGGCTGTGGTTTTATCAGTAATCGCAGCTTCAATTTGTTTTTCATCTATTGTGAGATAGTTTGGGTCTATATCTACAAAAACCGGTGTGCAACCTTCCCATACTATGGATGAAGTTGTTGCTACATAACTGAAAGGAGTTGTAATTATTTCCCCTCCTTTTCCAAGTAACTTTAATGCGATTTGTATAGGTATAGTTCCATTGGTCATGAGTGTTAAACTTTGAACACTCAAATAATTTTTTAATTTTTCTTCAAGTTCTAATACCAATTCACCACGATTTGTAAGCCATTCATTCTTCCAAATTCGTTGTAAAAATTGATTATACTCTGCCAATGGTGGGAAGAAAGTCTTGGTTACATTAATCATAGTTGAAAGAAGTTAATTATAACATTGGCTTTATCTCTTTCTGATAGTAAGCCAGTAAGATGAAGAGAATAGCACTTAGTATCGCTCCAGTAATAAAAGCTAAAATAGCATTTATTATGCTGAAGGTATTCGAATTTTGTAAGGGTGAAAAAGGAGAATCAATGGTCTGAAAAAATGGTGTTTGACTCTTCAATAGAAACTCTGCTGTTTCTTTGTTTTTCAAGACTTCGCCATACATCGTAGAATACATTTCTATGTTTCGCATCGATCGTGCAGAAGTTAAATTATCACTCGGCAATACCAGTCCTCTATTATAATTTGAGCTTCTGGCTAAAGAACCTTCACTTCCAGATAAAAGTCTGTAAATGGAGTCTGCTTTAGCTTTTAATTGGTTGTAGGTAGTTGCTTGACGTTCGATGCTTTTATTGATATAAAAACGCGATAATTTTTCGTAGGTACTTTCCGCCAAAACAATACTCAATTCTTCAAATCGTGACTCACCCGATATTTTAAGAATAGTACTTTCTTCGCTGTAGTCGAACCGCACTAACTTTTTAGAAGATGGTTCCTTCGGATTTCCTTTGATTTTAGCCTGCAATATCTTGCGAGCTAACTTTCCTTTTCGAGAACTGATATTATTTTTTGTAAATAGGAAATCGTTTAGAACGGTATCCTTATTCCAATTTTTGTGCAAATCATATAATTCAATAATGCGATTTGCAACCAGGTCTTTTTTACCTTGAATGGTTGCCGAATCAAATAGAACTTGGTCTATTATCAAATTAGACTGACCAATCTCCATTATTTTCTTGTAATTATAATTACCGCCGCCTCCGCCGCCTCCAAAGCCAAATTGCCCAAGAATGGAAGAGATTCCACTACTCCCTTCATCATCGCTTACCATAAATGTTTTTTCAGCAACAAAATTTGGGGGGCGTTTTATTAGCTTATACGACCACCCAAGAGCTACTAATGCCGATACAATTAGAATGATAATTTTCTTTTTCCATACACTTAACGCGTAATACTTTAAGTCTTTTACAATATCTTGAGCCGTAAGCATAGTTGTGTCGTTACAGTTTATTGGATAAGATAATGGTTGTTATCGCAGTTGTGGTGAGTGTTAGAATTGCGGTTGCAGAATCAATAATT
>CBDUEX010000102.1:0-6036 GCA_965366305.1 uncultured Bacteroidia bacterium
GCAGCTTACATGGTAAATTTACGGAGTATTATAAAAATGGCAAAGTTCGTTCCGAAGGAAAATATCGCAAAGGGAAAAAAGTTGGACGATGGAAATATTATAATAATGTTGGAGTTCTTACCGAAAAAGAATGGGAAGGATTATAGGCGTCGTTCATCCAGTATTTTCATTCATTTGTAAAAAAATAGTTGAAATCAAATCAAAAAGTAGGTTTCACTCGTATAATATAATATGAAGTATATTTATTATTTCTTTTGTTTGTTCTTTGTGGTGGCATGTAATGCACAAACAAAGACATCTAACACTGATAAAAATGAGACAATTAGCAATACCACAATGAGTTTTAACGTATTAACAGAAGAAGAACAACGGGTAATTTTAAATAAAGGAACGGAATACCCCGGCACAAGTGAGTTTACAGACAGCGAAGAAAAAGGCACGTATACCTGTAAGCAATGCAACCAACCACTTTACACTTCCGATTCTAAGTTCAATAGCCACTGTGGATGGCCCAGCTTTGATGACGAAATAGATGGGGCTGTTACCAGAGTTCCTGATGCAGATGGACGAAGAACTGAAATAGTTTGTTCTAACTGCAAGGGTCATTTAGGACATGTTTTTGAAGGAGAAATGATGACCGAAAAAAATATTCGTCATTGTGTGAACGGCATCTCTATGAATTTTGTAGAAGGCGGACAAGATTTACCGGCGATCATTAAAAACGAACCTATAGATATGACTAAAATGGATACTGCAACTTTTGGAGCAGGATGCTTTTGGTGTGTAGAAGTGCTTTTTGAAAAATTAAAAGGCGTACACCATGTAGAAAGTGGCTATGCCGCAGGTAAACTAAAAAACCCAACCTACAAAATGGTTTGCGAAGGGACAACTGGATCTGTTGAAGTAGCTCAAATTGTTTTCGATCCGAGCATTATCACTTATGAAAAACTAGTTGATATACTATTTCATGTTCACGATCCAACAACCCTAAACAGACAAGGTGGAGATCGCGGAGCCCAATACCGATCTGTTATCTTTTATCACAATGATGCTCAGAAAGAAATAGCTCAAAAAGTTTTAAGACAAACGGACGCATCTGACCTTTGGGAAGATAAGATAGTAACTGCAATTGAGCCTATAAACAATTACTCAAAAGCGGAAGACTATCATCAAAATTATTATAACAACAATAAAAATTCAAACAGTTATTGTAACGCTGTAATTGGCCCTAAAGTGGCAAAGTTTCAGTTAAAATATAAGGACTTAATCAAGTAAGATTGTCAATCAAAGCTTGTAAAGCACTTCCAGTTTTGGAGGTGCTTTTTTATTTCTAAATCTCCCATTTTGAAATAACTACTGGGTTTAATTTTAGCCAATTTTTTACTACATTTTTAACTCTCTGTGCAATAGTGCACTTCAAATTGGCACGTAATATGCCTTATTTTGAATCACTAAAATTATTACACATATGAAACAAATTAAAAATACCTGCTTATTAGCCTTAGGAATCTTCCTATTAAGCACCACACAGTGCTCAACGGGTGAACGTTCAGTATCAATTAGCTCTATTCGACCTGCAGATATTGAAGTACCCTCTGATATCAAAACGTTGTTAATTGTAGACAGAACTAAGTACGACAAACCCGTGGTCGATATTCTAGAAAGTGTACTTACTGGGGAATTGCCTCAAGAAGACAAAGCCTCTATGCAATATTTAACCAACGCCATGCGTGCAGAATTATCGTACTCTCCACGTTTTGAAATTAAACTAGCTACAGAACGATTGAGTGGAAACAGTTTAACCAGTGCCTTCCCTGATGCATTACCTTGGACAGAAATTCAATCACTTTGTGATAAATATGCTGCTGATGCAGTAATCGCAGTTGAAATTTTTGACACCGATTTTGTAGTAACCAATGGTGTTCGCAAAAAGAAAAAAAATGTAACTGAAGGCGGGGTAACTCGCGAAATTGAAGTAGACGAGTACTACGCTCAAGGAATAAATAATCTTAAAATGGGTTTACGTTTATATAATCCAAAGACACAAGAAATTTTAGACCAGAAAATAATCAATAAGCGAGGGACTTGGAATGCGGCGGCGGCATCTAAAGTTCTTGCCATTGCAGCTCTGATTGACAAAGCAGATGCTACACATCAATTAAGCTCACAGATTGGTGCTGATTATGCCTATCGTGTGTCTCCCATGAATGTAATGCTTACTCGAAAGTTTAGAGGGAAATCTCGTAAAACTCCAGAACTTGAGCGAGGCAGTAGGCTGGCAGATGTAGCCAATTGGAAGGATGCTATTGCAGTTTGGGAATCTGGATTAACTACAGATCACGAAAAAGATGCTGGCTATCTCAGCTATAACATTGCTGTTGCTTATGAAATATTGGGCGATATGACCATGGCTAAAAAATGGGCAAGCGACTCGTATACTATTTATGGGAATAATGATGCAAAAATTTATTTGAACCTCTTAAATAATAGAATTCAGAATGAACGTATTGCCGATTTACAACTGAAAGAATAACTGTATCATTCGAAGTATTTTTCGTAGACAATACCACAATTTAGAATAGCTTCGCATCGTTCTATATGTATATTCAATTTGGGTTTCTATGATTAAAAATATTGTACTTTTTTCGATATTATGTTTTGCTATTATTTCTTGTAGTAAAAAAATAATTGGAGTTCCTTTTGTTAAGGAGATTGATCGAACAGAATTGAAATATACCTTTATCTCTTCCGAGATTGTTGGAGACTCTTTAATTGCGAAAGTGCAATACGGTGGAGGATGCATACGCCCACATATTTTTGACTTGGTGCAAACGTCAAAAGATGATGATGGAGGTGTTTACCTTTGGTTGTTACATAAAACAACTGACGATAAATGCAGAGCACTTGTTCGCGTGTCTAGATCTTATGATATTTCTTCAATTCTGAGTGACACTTCTGTTACTTCCATTAAGCTAAATGGAGATAAGGTTCTTTACGAAAAAGAATAAAATTAGTCCGCATTTTGTAAAACTTCTAATTATCAGCAGGTTCTGATATAACTATGTCATATATTTTCGTTAAAATTGAAAGACGTGAGGAGAATAGCAGGCATATTAGTTTTAACCATCGGAATTGGACTCATCTATTTCCTTAGTAATTCTTGGACAATTAAAGAAAACCCAGTTCCACCAATGGGCAAGCTTCTTAACCCATTTTCTGGAATTTGGCAAAATTCCGAAAGCCCTACAGAATTTGTTAGTTACGACCTTGCTTCGGAATTCGTTCAAGATGATGTAAAAATTGTCTTTGACCAAAGAATGGTACCTCATATCTATGCTCAAAACTTAGAAGATGCTCTTTTTGCACAAGGCTATGTTGAGGCATATCATCGACTCTTTCAAATGGATGTTTCTACTCGATCGCCAGATGGAAAGCTATCCGAAATTTTTGGAAGTAACCTTTTGGAGTACGACAAAAAACAACGACGACTAGGACTTGGATATGCAGCAGACAATGCCATAAAAGGTTGGGCCAAACATCCTAATGAATTGAAAGGGGTAACCAGTTATGCTAATGGTGTTAATCATTATATAAAAAACTTAAAGCCAAAAGACTATCCTCTAGAATATAAACTGTTAGATTTCAAACCTTCAGAATGGAGCTTAAGGCATAGTGCTCTTTTACTTAAAGCAATGACCCAAACATTGGCTGGGTATGAAGAAGATGTAGAAATGAGCAATGCATTAAAACTACTGGGACCAGATGATTTTAAAGCAATTTATCCAGAATACAATCCGAAAGACATTCCTGTAATTCAAGGACCTTATCCAATTAGTCAAGAGCAACAAATTGTAAATGGCTTACGAAGTGCTGGTCCATGGACATTTAACAATCCAATTGTCCGTCCTAAATCTCCTGATGGCGTTGGCAGCAATAATTGGGCAGTTTCTGGAAGTAAAACTGCAACCGGTAAACCTTTGCTTGCAAACGATCCTCATCTTGGATTGAGCCTGCCATCGGTTTGGTATGAAATTGCTATTACTACTCCAGAGTTTTCTGCTCGAGGTGTAACGTTACTTGGCATGCCCGGAATCATGATTGGTTTTAATGAAAATATTGCATGGGGAGAAACTAACGTAGGCCACGATATGATGGACTATCATAAAATTAAATGGTCGAATAAAGAAAGAACCAAATACTTTTTCGACGGACAAGAGAAAGAGGTTGAATTTAGAGTTGAATCAATAGTTGTAAAAGGTCAAAAAACGGTTTTAGACTCCGTTCGTTATACGGTATGGGGACCAATAGTAGATGACAAAAACGATCTTGCTCTAAAATGGATTGCCCATGATGAAGCTCCAACAGCGGAATTTATGACATTTGTTAGCGGCATGAGCAGTAAGAACTACGATGAATATTTAGCAAATACTGCAGGGTTTTATGCTCCTGCACAAAACTTTGTATATGCCGATAACACAGGAGACATTGGTTTACGTGTGAACGGCAGTATCCCCATAAAAAATAGAGGTCAGGGGAGGTTAATAAGCCGAGGTGACACCAGTGGGGCTGGCTGGCAAGGAATCATCCCAAGAAGCGAAAACCCACAAGAACGAAATCCTGCAAAGGGCTATGTTACCAGTGCAAATCAATGGAGTACCACACCAGATTATCCGTATTATTATAATGGCAGTTTCGAACCATTTAGAGGGAGAATGACCAATAGGTTGCTTCGCGATGCAGAAGGGTTAACCATTGAAGATATGCAGAACATGCAACAAAATACCTATAGCATTGAAGCAGAAGAAGCACTGCCAATTTTATTGAAGAATATAGATAGCAATTACCTAAAAACACCGACGTTGATGGAATTATCTAACTGGGATTACCGCTATTCTGCTGAAAGTAAATCCGCACCATTTTTTGAACTTTGGTTTGCGAATTTCCAACAACTCCTCTGGGATGAAATTTACTCTAACATAGATACAATGGCACTGCCTATTCCTGATAGTTGGGTAACCATCCTCTTGTTGGAGAACAATGCAGACAGTAAATTTTATGATATCATAGAAACTCCGGAAAAAGAAAGCTTAACCGATATCTGTAATCAATCTTTTACAAAAACGCTAAAAGAAACGGAAGGGAAACAATCCAATTGGTCTACTAGCAAACAAGCTGCAATACCTCATCTTACACGACTCCCTGCATTTTCACATGTATTTAGTGGTCGAGAACCTGTAAGTGGCCATAAATCAACTCTAAATGCCATGCAAAGCACTTTTGGACCGAGTTGGCGGATGGTTGTTTCATTGGAAGATAATCCTGTTGCTTTTGGCATTTATCCCGGAGGTCAAAGTGGCAACCCTGCCAGTTCGTTTTATAAAAATATGATTGACAAATGGAGAACAGGCAAGTACGACAAATTGGAACTCTCACCCAAGGTTGAGGACATAGAAAAAGTATTATTTACAATTGATATAACCAGTGAAAAGTAGTGTAGCAATTATAGCAGTTTTAACCCTATTGGCTTCTTTTTGGTTGCCTTGGTGGATAGTGGCACCCATTTGCTTTTTGGTAGCACTTGTTTTTAAATTAAGCCCTGCTCAGGGATTTTTGATTTCGTTTATAACGGTTTTTATTGTTTGGATAGGATCCATTTATTATTTCGACCATGGAACGGTAAAAGTGTTGGTAGGAGATATTCTAGGAATTTCTGCCATTGCCGCTCCAATACTTTCTTCAATAATTGGTGGACTAATAGCTGGATTATTCGGGCTTGCTGGATCGTTTTTTAGTAAGAAGCCAAAACGGTTTGTGAACGGATAGCCTTTAGTTGTTTTCTTCGGCTTCCTCTTTCATCTCTTCTTCAATAAGATGTTCTAATTCATTCGAACTATTCTTGTGATCTAAGATTGACTGTAAGATTTCTTCAGTTACATCTCTGCCACCACGTAAATTTCTAAACAAGGTGCTAATGGTATAGATTGGTCCCCATGGAATGCCCCACCAACCCAAAAAGAGTGTTAGAATAGTTTGAGG
>CBDUEX010000103.1:0-6020 GCA_965366305.1 uncultured Bacteroidia bacterium
GTTCAACTCCCCCACTCAATATTTTTATATTTCTTACCGATCCATTTTCTTTTAATCCATCTGCAAGCACTAAGGCATTCAGTACAGAATTTAATGCAGATAACGAATAGTTTCCTTCTCTTGTAACCTGACCAAAGATACTCACACTTATGGTACGTGCGGTTTTAAGGTCAATTGCAATTTGGTCACTGGTATAGCGATACGCCATTTGAAATCTTTTTTGAATAATTTCTGTCGCTTTATCGAGTGTAACTCCCTTTAAATAAATCTTTGGAATATTAGAAGGTCTAATAAAACCGTCTTTATCAATTTGATATACCAAATCTGCTTGAGATACTCCAAAAATGTTGATTGCAATCTCATCTCCTTCATCGAGTACATAATTGCCAGGAATTTTTCCAGATGAACTACCTCTAAATACTTCAATGGTATTATTCACAAAGATATGTTGTCCGTAAATTACACTGGCTCCTTGAATTTCGTTTTCAGCCAATTCTTCTGTTATTGCTTCATTGAAGGTAGAACCTTCTTTTAGCCTTCTCACGATATCATCTGCTACTCTAGGATCGTCAATTACAATTGATTCTTCTAGCGGTTTAGCAACCACTTCTTCGCGATAAGCATTGGTTGCTCCAGTATTCCGGTTTACTTCACCTATTGTTTTACGAATTACATCTTTGGTGCTTTGCACATTGGATGGATCAATATTCTCCAGTGAAATACCACGTTCTTTTAGTACATCCGATAAAGGATCTTTATTCAACTCTTGTTGAGGCTCTTGACCCTGAATTGATTCTTTCCTTTTCGTTGTGTCTTGAGCACTGAGTGTCAATGCAAATAGAAAAATTGCGAAAAATATTTTAGCTCTTAGTAACATATGAAATATGGATTAAGTAAATTTTCTTTATTGTAAATAAGTTCTTTGATAGTGTTTAACTGAAAGATTTGATAGTCTAACGCATTTAAGATTGCATGCGATGCAGCAGTATCCCACTCCATTGTTGGAGCAAATCGTGGATACAAATCAGCTTCACCTTCAATAATGGCCATAAATTTCAATGAGCTTCCCATCGAAACAATTTGAGGTGATTGTAATTGTTCAAGAAATGTTTTCGTTTCTGAATTCAAATGAGAACGTGACGCAACAATTCGTATATGATCCTTTGCTTTCAAATCGATTAGTGTAGTAGGTTTATTCTTTTTGTTTAGGTTCTTTTTATTGCCATTATCAATTAAGTAAGGTTTAACATCCTTACCTCCAACAAATAATTTATCATGAACCGGCACGTAAACTATTCCAAAAGTGGGTATTCCGTTTTCGATTAGGGCAATATTCACGCTGAATTCGCCATTTTTTTTGATGAACTCTTTCGTGCCATCCAGCGGATCCACCATCCAAAATGTGCTCCAATTCTTTCGTTTTTCATTTGGAATCTCTTTTCCTTCTTCACTTAAAATAGGCAAATTTGTTGCAGAAAGACGTCGGATTATAACGTCATGAGCTTTTTGATCAGCCAATGTAAGCGGTGACCTATCAGACTTTTCTACAATGCCTAAGTTATCTGAATTATACACCTTCAGAATCTCTTTTCCGGCTTCAATTGCACTTTCTATTGCGGTTTTAAACATTGTGCTCACTCTCACCTAAAAGTTTTAAATAGGCTTTGCGTGTTGCTTCCCACAGCTCGGCTTGATTATATTTAGCCGTTACATAAGCCCTCGTATTTGCTTTAATTTGCTGGTATAGCTTTTTGTCTTCGAGCAGTCTCAACATGGCATGTTCTAAGTGTTCTGTTGAGTGAGAAGGAATTAATAATCCATTATGTCCGTTTTCAATAATCTCATTACAACCAATAATGTTTGAAGAAATTGCAGGCACCTCCATCGCAAGAGCCTCCATTAATGAAACACCGAAGCCTTCTCTGTAACTTGGAAAGACAAACACATCCATTTGCATTAAATAAGGACGTATTTCACGTTGATAGCCTGTAAATACGATATCTTCATAGGCTTTTATCTCGTTTTTCGTTTCCTCTTTCACTGGATCTAAGCTGTCTTCAAAATCACCAACTAAGAGTAATTTGGTATGGGGGTGTTTCGCATGAACTTTCTTAAAAGCCTCCACCAATTCATTGATTCCCTTGTCTTTTACGAGTCTTCCAACAAATCCAAACACAAATGTGTCTTCTCCTTCTTTTTTAATTTTAAAATCGGATGAAATATCTGCTTCCCTTGAAAAATAATCCAAGTTGATTCCATTAACACTTCCGTTATTTATTACTTGAATGGGTTTATTCGTAATTTGGTCTTTTATCATGTTTTCTCGTACTCCAAAGCTCACTGCAAAAACATCGGTTGCTAGCTTACAAGTCATACGTTCCATCCATTGCAAAAACTTCTTCTTTCTGCCGGTAAGCCCATCGTACCTCAGTCCGTGTAGATAATAAATACGATGTTTAACTCCTACTATGCGAGACGCCAACATACTTAAGAAACCTGCTTTGGGCGTGCTTCCATGTACAATGGCTGGCTTCAATTTACGTAAGATGATAATCATCTTCAATAAACTGATACTATCGGCAATTATGGCTACCTCCCGCGTCATAGGAACGATGTTGCCATAAACCTGTTCAGATTCAGTCACTTTCGTCAACTCTTCTCCAGGACTAGAAAGCACTTCAATATTAAAGTGCTTTTTTAACACTTGAATCTGACCCCTAAAAAAGTTTAGCGATAACGGAATAGTGGTTATAATGATAAATTTAGGTTTCATACGAAAGTGGCTGATTTAACCCTTTTACGTTGGTCGTGTTAATATACGCAATGTCCTTTGCGAGCTTGCTTTTAGCTGCATTCGAATCTGTGTCTAATCCCCTTTTTTTTAAAAGGATATCCATCTTATTGATTGTAGATAATAGTACCACAACTCCAGATTTGACTAGAGCCTTCAGCCAAAGCTTCATTTTGAAAATCCCATGGGCATATTGAACAATCAATTTACGTTCATAGGAATATGCCAATAACATCTTTTTTGATTTCACATTGCCTTCTTCGCGGTAGTAGTACAACGGATCTGCTATAGATTGAATATTTAAATCTCCTTTAGCTGCGGCTTCTACCCACAAGGTAAAATCTTGAGCTACTTTAAGTTTTGGATTATATGGATTCCGCAAGTGCCATGCTTTTTTAGCCACAAGAGCGGCATGGGTAATTCCTTTTGTCTTGCTAAGTATCTCGTTGAGTGTAATGGATTCAAAGTCTTGACCTCTCTGACCAACAAATTCTAGGTTATTACTTAATGATATTACGCCAGTTGTAACTAAATCTAAGCTTGGTTTTGCAAGTAAGATATTCATTTGAGTCTCGATTCGTTCAGGAGCAATAAGATCATCAGCATCCATCCGCACAAGATAGTTGTATTGAGCATGTTGTGTAATTTCATTTAAACGGGTTGCCAATTTTTTATTCAGCCCATCAGAAAACACGCGAACACGAGCATCTTCTACCGAACTTGCGATGTGTAATGAATTATCGGTTGAACCGTCATCCATTAAAATGAGTTCCCAATTGGGATAGGTTTGAGCAAAAACCGATTGAATTGCCTGAGCCAAATACTTCTCAGCATTATAAAAAGGAATGGCTATGGTTACAAATGGTAAGCTCAAAACAATTCAGGGTTGATGGAATACGGTCCTATCATTTTGTTGATGTAGACATAAAAGAAAACCAGATGTGATAAGTAGAAAAACATCCATGGTACAACACTTTTAAACGCTTTAATATTCTTCAGGATTATTGGCCAAATGAACATATACCCAAACGAGCTATATAACGTGAATCGAATAAGATTTACATCTTGACCAGCAACATTAACCATTAAGTAAACCAAAGCTGTAAATAATGTAAGGCTCAAATAAACATCGTATTTTTTTAAATCTTCTTCTTCGATAAACTTTCGTAAAAAAAGGAAGGCTCCGTTCATTATAAGATAAACAAGCATTAACAAGACACCACCGCCTGAGGTCCTGTTAGCATAGTTCGCATATTTTTCATTGAGCAAGGTTGGAGCTAAACTCATCACTATAGAAAGACCTGATGTAGCCAATGCAGTGAGCACCAATAGAAATATAAATTGCTTTGGTGAGAATTTCATTATGAACACAAAGTACATTGGAAGCATAACCAGTACTGTTTTATGAAAGGACGCTGCAAGTATTACAACGAGAGCGTATTGAACAAAATTCCTTTTGTGTAATGCAAATAGTGCAAAGCCAAAGATACTTGCTGCCATTGCTTGTCGAGCTCCATTAAAGAAAAAAAGATAAGTACCCAGTGCTATGAAAACAAACATGGTAATACCATAGTTCTCAGACAATTTTTTAAAAAGTTTCAAATGAAGACCAACAACTAGTGTAGCAATACTAAAAAGGAAGAGTACAAAATTGGTTGTAAGGGCTTGCATTAATTTCTGAAACAATACAAATCCAGGTTCTATTCCTCCAATAAAATCAGCTATACTTAAACCCACATGCCGCTTATATACAAACATATCCCGATAGTTCTGCGTATCAGAGCCTGCTCCGAGGGCACCTACCTCAAAAGCTCTTATCCCTGCAAATGTTACCAGTATTATTAATGTTATAAAAAACCAAGTTTGTTCTAAAAATGGAATTTCTTTAAATTTTTGAGCTAAAAACATTAACAATGAAGCACTTAATAAAATAAGAAAAAAGGGTACCAATGGCTTATTTTAATATTTTTAACTGCGTATTAATTACCTCGTTATGGGCTTCGCAGCGAATTAAATTCTGAATCACATTTAGTTTCTTTCTACCATATAACAGTCGAACTAGACCGTTATTTAAAATCCTATTAAGATGGATCAATAACCTATTATAGCCTAGAAGCTGAGGTATGGTTAATGCCATTTTCTTTCTACAATAATTTCCCCATTCTTTCTCGATAAAATAACTATCACCAATCATTTCTGATCTCTTATTCATAGATGCAATAACCTCACTAGCCTGATTAAGAGCAAGTTTGTTTATTCCACCATCTTTAGTTGCTGTTATGGGAATATAATTTAATTCAGGAACTACACCACGTTCCGTCATTGCTAACTTTATCTGAAGAAGAAGTCCTTCATTCCAAGATTTCGCACCTTGCCGAAAGCCAAAAATACTATTCCCTTGTCCATAAATTATTTCTCCGCCACTGTATTTTTCTTTTGTTCCAATACAATGGCTGTGTTGACATGTGACTAGATCCGCTCCACTTTCAACCATTTTTCTACATTTTTTTTGCAACTGAGGTGATGGGTTTTGGTAATACTCTATTCCTCCATGGTATAAAATAATCAGATAATCTACTTGTGATTTAAGCTCCTTTATTCGGTCAAAATCATAGTATAGATCCAGGTAATTTGCCCCTGGTCTAATTTCATCTGCGGTATTAAATTCCTGCTCTGCAAAAGCAAGTACTCCTACTTTAAAACCTTCAATATCCTTAATATATGGCAGTTTAGCATCAGTCAAATTTCGAGAAGCTCCAAGAGTATCAATTTCAAATTTATTAGCTGCATCTATGGTACTAATTACACCCTCATCACCAAAATCGCGAATGTGATTATTAGCTATGCTTAAAGCATTAAATCCAGTCGTTAACACCTCCATATAATTTGGTTTACCTCTTAAAATAGGACCTGTCTTCAGAGCTGCCTTTCCAGATTCGATAAGAGGACATTCTAAGTTTCCAATAGTAAAATCACTCGACTTCAAATCATCAAGAACATCACCAAATAATAAACTTGCCTGATTAGTCTCGAAGTATTGTTTCGTATCAACGGTAGGACAGATATCCCCAAAAATTGTAATTATTATATCTCTTTTCAAATTATTATGCCGAGCTATGAACTTGTGAAAATTTGCCTTTTAGTGCAATAAATCGCTTCTCTAATAAGTGAAAAGAAGCGTATGATACTCCAATGGATACTGCACTTACAAGTGCAAAAATTACTACGT
>CBDUEX010000104.1:0-6010 GCA_965366305.1 uncultured Bacteroidia bacterium
GTTGCTCCTGAGTTCTTAATTCCAGCAACTGTGAATTTAACCGAAAAATGGGGAATAAGTGGCCAGTTCGGAATGACGTGGGATGGATTCTCCCACAATCCAACATACAACTATAACCTTGGCCTTGGTTTTGGAATCAGTGATAAGTTTGGCACCTACCTGGAAGCGGTCAGTTTCTTTTCGCCAAATCAGGAAGTAATCTTTCTAAATGGAGGATTTACTTATTTGGTTTCCGAGAATTTTCAACTCGATTTAACTGGAGGATATGGACTTACTGATGATGCTCTCGAATACTTTTTAAGCACGGGTTTGTCTTATCGAATCTTAAAAAAATAAAGGCTCAATGACTATGGCTGCTTTCTACTTCTCCAATGTAGTAGGAACCTTCTGTAACCCATTGGTTATCTGCAATTTGAATTTCTTTTGACGTAATCCAATTGTCATTGAATCTTACTTGATGAAGAGCAATTTTTTCTACTTCTTCTCCACTAATTTTTAATCCGTAAAATTCATCTCCTTCTTTTAAAATAGCTGCTCGTGGAAGTGCTAAAACTTGTTCAGTTTCTGTAAGAACAATAGCCTGAACAAACATGCCCGCCTTTAATTCTTTGCTATCTTCAAAATGGCAATGAATGTTTAAGCTACCATCTTCCGGATCTAAAATCGGGTTGATATGCACTACCTCTGCTTTAAATTCTGTACTGCTGCTATTGATTTTGAACGTGACTAACTGTCCATTTTGCACACGGGCAGCATCACTATCAAATATCTTAAGTTCTAAGTGTAAATGCTTATTAGAAGCCAATTGCATTAAAAGCGTTTCGGCGGTAACATATTGTCCTTTGTTAACCTCTACACTACTAACAAAACTGGAACTTTCTGCATAAATGGATATGCTCTTTTGATACGAAGTATTGGTAAGTCTGGAAACATTTATCCCAATATTTTGAAGTTCAGATTTCATGCCGTTAAACGTTGCTAATAATCGGTTGTATTTAGCCAATGCTGCATCGTATTCTCGGGCACTTGTTGCTTCTTTTTCTTTAAGTTCAGTTTTTCTGGCTAATTCTTTTTCTGCAAGTTGAAAATCAGCTTTAGATTCAAGAAATATACGTTGCTTCTCAATTATTTTTGGGTTTTCAATAGATAAAAGAAGGCTCCCCTTTTTTACAAACTGTCCCGGTAGATAATTAATCTTAGTGACATACCCATCCGTTTTAGAATGAATGGAGATTTTGTCACTTGGTGGGATTTCTATTCTTCCATTGCAAACCAGCGGAGCATTTAGTTCTTTTACTTCTGCTTTGCCTATTTTAATTTTAGAATTTTGAAGTAAATCATTAACAGATTGCGTGATTTCAACTTCAGTTGTAGCTTCATTATTTGATGTTGAGTTGCATGCGATTAAAAGCACACACGATATGATTATTAGTATATTTTTCATTTTGTTTGAGTGTAAAAAGCAGTTTCTATTTGATTAATATTCCACGTTTTAATCCAGTGGAGATAGTTGTCTTTGGTTTCGATAAGGCTAGTAAGGTATTGACTGTATTTTAACAGATCAATTTCTCCTGAGCTCAATTTTTGGTTGATTCTGGCATAATTATTTTCAAATTCTACATTGAAATTGCTGGTATAGAATGCCTTGTTAAGTTGTAATATCTCTAAGTTTTCCTCAAGTTGACTAACTCTAAGTGCCCAATCTTGATTTGTTTGTAAAGCTCGATTTGAAATTATGTCAGATTGGATGATGGCTTGCGATTCTATTGCCTTGCTCTTCTTGCGATCAATAGGAATGCTGAGCCCCATGTTCACTCCTTGGAATCCATATTCTTTTTCTAAACTTTGATGAAAGTATCCAACACTAATGTTTGGAGAAGCTTCTATTTTTTGAATTGCTCCAGCTTTACTTAAATTAGACTGATTGAGTAAGTTGTGGTAGTTTGAATAGCTAAAGTTGGAGAAATAGAGTGGAGAGATAGTTGTTAATTGAACAAAATTTGTGTCGGTTATTTCTGCAGTGCTCGGAAGTAATGCCAGCCTATAAATTTGTTGCTTCCATTTTAAAATTTCTGCATTTGCATTTATAATACGTAATCGGGCTTTGCTTAATTCATTTTTTGCAAGCATCCATTCTACTCCATCTATGTCACCAGCTTGATATTGAGCTTCAAGTGTTTTAAAGACTTCTTGATAATCTTGAGCAAGTCCAGAATACCATTGATGCACTTCAGCAGCACACAGCCATTGATTGTATGCGAGGTATAGTTCCCGTTTTAGCTCTACTTCTAATCGTTGTTTTTCCAGCTGCGTTTGTATTGTGATATTTTGAAGAATATCTTGTTGCCTTCCTCTACGAAAAAGAGGTGAAACATCTTGATTAACAACAAATTGGTTATCGTAATCTGAAGTGTTTAATTGCCCGCCTGAATAGCTAAATTCTGTGGGAGCAAGTGCGTTATTGGCTTTTGTTTGAACCGATAATTGCTCAAATTTATTTTGGTTTTCTGATAGCTCAATGTTGTTTTTAATGGCATGATCTAAGAGGTCATCAAAGTTGGCAATCGTTTGAGCTTTACTCACTTGAGTTCCCAAAATTAAGAAGAGTAAAACTGTTGTTATTTTCATAATTGATTTTTTGTTAAGTAGGTAATAAATAGTAGGTAAAACAATTAAAGTAAGTAAGGTAGATGAAATTAATCCTCCAATAACTACCGTTGCTAATGGTCGCTGAACTTCAGCACCACTGCCTGTGGAAAGAGCCATCGGTATAAATCCAAGAGCTGCTACTAATGCAGTGATTAGCACAGGGCGTAGTCGAGTTGTACAGGCTTCAATAAGTAAATCTTTGAACGAAGTTGAATTGTTAAAGTTAGATTCTTTAATCGCACTAATGAGCACAATTCCATTTAGAACAGAAACTCCAAACAGTGCAATAAATCCAATGCCAGAGGAAATACTAAAAGGCATATCGCGAATTAACAAAGCGAAAATTCCGCCGATAGCAGAGAGTGGAACAGCCATAAAAATAATTGCTGCGTCAGTAGCAGTTCCAAAAGCCATAAAGAGCAGTAAAAAGATGATGGCAAGTGCTACCGGTACTGCAATCATTAAACGTTTGCTTGCGTTCTCTAAGTTTTCAAACTGGCCACCATACTTGATTGAATAACCTGAAGGAAGTTTCAAGTCTGCATCAAGTTTGTCTTGTATGTCTTTAACTAAGGTTGCAACATCTACATCTCGCACATTAATACCAACATTAATAAATCGTTTTGCATGCTCCCTACTAATTAACATGGGGCCTTCCATTTGTTGAACATTGGCAACAGAAGATATCGGAATGGACCGATCATTGGCATCAGAAACATAAATAGAACTCAGATCTAATTTGTTCCGATAATCTTCATTATACCGAACAACTAAGTCAAATTTGCGTTCTTCTTCAAATATTTGGCCAACATATTCACCTGCAAATGCCGCTCGAATAGCGGTGTTTATTTCTTCAATTTGTACACCAAATTGGGCAGCTTTTTTTCTATCTATTTTTACATTGAGTTGCTGCAACCCTTGGGTTTGATCAACTTTAATATCCGCAGCACCTTCTATGTTTGAAATTAATAATGCAACTTCATCCGCTTTTTTCTTCAAAATTTCTGTGTTCTCTCCAAAGAGTTTAATAGAGATATCAGATTTGGCTCCTGTCATTAGTTCATTAAATCGCAGTTGAATAGGTTGTGTAAACTCAATACTTGCCCATGAGATTACAGCAAGTTTTTCCTTCATCAACGCAACTAATTCTTCCCTCGTTGAAGCAGAAGTCCATTCATCTTTGTCCTTCATCAATATCATCACATCTGCATCTTCAATTGCCATTGGGTCGGTTGGAACCTCAGCAGTTCCTATTTTACTAACAACATGAAGCACCTCAGGGAAGTTGGTTTTTAGTATTTCTTCAGCTTTAGAACATGTGCTTATGCTCTCTTGCAGTGAACTTCCAGGTTTGATACTCAGCTGCATTGCCATATCACCTTCTTCTAGAGTTGGAACAAATTCAGCTCCCATTCTACTAAATAAAATTGCTGAAAATGCGAATACAGCTAGCACAATTGTTAAGGTGATTTTAGGACTGTTTAAGACTCTCTTAAGTGTTGGTTGATACACCGAATTTAATCGTTCAATTAGTAATTCTGCCTTATTCTTTTTAGTCGATATTTTTCTTTTCAATAATATCGATGCCATCATGGGCACGTATGTTAATGATAGAATCAGCGAACCAAGGATAGCAAAACTTACAGTTTGTGCCATGGGTTTAAACGTTCTTCCTTCAACGCCGTCTAGTGTTAAAATAGGAATGAAAACCAAAAGAATAATCAGAACTCCAAATGCAGCAGAGCGGTATATCTTACTTGATGATTTTCGAATTACATCGTCCATTTCGGTGCGAGACAATTCTTTTCCTAAGTAGCCAATAGTTAGAACATGTAGTATACTTTCAACTATAATTACAGCCCCATCAACTACAATTCCAAAATCGATTGCACCTAAGCTCATTAAGTTTGCAGATATTCCGAATGCTCGCATGCAGATCATGGCAAAAAGCAATGATAGTGGGATGACAGAGGCCACGATAATTCCTGCTCTAAAATTACCTAGTAAAAGAAAGAGTACAAAAATCACAATCAATCCACCTTCAATTAGATTCGTTGAAACAGTATTAATGGTTCGATCTATCAGTTTGCTTCGGTCCAAATAAGGATAAATTGAAATACCTTCAGGCAATGATTTTTTAATTTTTTCAATGCGAGTTTTAACATTTTTTAAAGCTTCCGATGAGTTTGCACCTTTCAACATTAAAGTAATACCACCTACTACCTCACCTTTACCATCCATGGTCATAGCTCCATATCGTTTAGCACTCCCAATCTTTATTTGAGCAACGTTCCCCACTGTTATGGGCTGACCGTCGATTGTTGTTATTAGTGTATTACGAATGTCTTCTAGCGTTTCCGCCCTTCCTTCGGTTCTGATATAAAATGCGTTTGGTCCTTTTTCTATATAACTTCCTCCACTATTGGCATTGTTTTTTTCAAGTGCCTCAATTAGTTCTGATAGATGAATGTTTTTTGATTGCAATTGATAAGGATTAACCGAAACTTCATATTGCTTAAGCTTGCCACCGAAGCTGCTTGTTTCAATTATCTGCTTGGTTCCGTTAAGTTGTCTTTTTATGATCCAATCTTGTATGGTCCTTAACTCCGTGTTGCTATATAGGTGTTTAAATTGTGGATCTACGGTAAGAACATATTGATAGATTTCACCTAAGCCAGTTGTAATGGGCATTAGCTCGGGCTCTACTCCAATTGGTAGCTCCCCTTTTGCAATGTCTAATTGCTCCTTACAATATTGACGGGCTTTTAAGATGTCTAAATCCTCTTCAAACACAACAGTGATTACAGATAAACCGTAACGAGAGATAGACCGTACCTCTTCAACATAAGGAAGATTGGTCATTGCAGCCTCCAATGGAAATGTAATAAGTTGTTCAACTTCTTGCGGTGCAAAAGTTGGTGCCGTACTAACTACTTGTACTTGGTTATTGGTAATATCAGGAACTGCATCAAGCGGAATTTGATTGGCATAATAAATTCCGCTTATAGCTAAAAACAGCGTTCCAAGTCCAATAATTAGTTTATTGGACAACGAAAAATGAATAATTTTTTCAAACATAAAATACGTTTGGTCTTAATTGTTATAAATAAAATTGAATTGAAAAATGCGATTAAAGTGCCCTAGTAGAGCAACATACTTAAACGCTAGCTGGGGGGCCTCGCTTCTTGCTAGAAGGCCATCTTTCAGAATCGAGAGTTGATTCTATCAAGATTGGAGGAAAGCTTTGATTAGCTTCTAAAAGTGCACATTCAAATTGAAATAGAATAGGAGCAATGCATAAAAAAGGTACAGATAATTGAATGTTTGATGAAACATTGTAATCTTCAAGATGATTTTCTCC
>CBDUEX010000105.1:0-6000 GCA_965366305.1 uncultured Bacteroidia bacterium
GAAATTGCTCATAAAACTTTAGAATATAAGGACGCACTGTTGGGCGATACGGATCTTACTCGAATGGACGATAAGAATAAACCAAGAAAAAATTCTGGTAAAGGAAGTCGTTATAAAGGAAAGAAAGGAACTGGAGGAAACCCAAATAATAGAAATAGAAATTCTAACAATAGAGGTCCTTCAAATAAAGGTGGTGCAAATAAAGGTGGTGATAATCCACGTGGTGGAGATAACAAAAAGCCACAAGCTAAAAAGAAACCTTACAATAAAGATAAGCCTAGGTCAAACAAGCCAGCTAATCCTCCAAAGGATAAACCCAAAGGGGACTAGTAGTTCATCTTCGTTCTATTTTTGATTGAACGTGCTAACGTCATTTCGTCGGCATATTCAAGCTCACCTCCTACGGCGATGCCTTTGGATAAAGTGGAAACTTCAATCCCTAATTCTCGCAATTTTTTAGCGATATAGTACTCGGTTGTGTCCCCTTCTAATGTTGAACTAAGTGCAACTATTGCTTCTTTGATTTCACCTTTTTGAGCTCTAGAAAGTAATTCTGGGATTTTAATATCACTCGGACCAATTCCATCAACCGGAGAGATTAAACCTCCTAATACGTGATAATGTCCGTTGTATTGCCCCGTATTTTCAATAGCAATAACATCTTGAAAATCTTTTACGATACAAACTACCGATTCATCTTTAGATGGAGAAACACAAACGTTGCACAAATCTGCATCGCTAATATTAAAACATTGCTTGCAGAATTTAATTTCTGTTCTAAGCTTAAGTAAAGCTTCGCTAAGTTCTATTGTTTCGCCCTCTGGATGTTTCAAAAGATACAATGCCATACGCAATGCACTTTTTTTTCCGACCCCCGGAAATCGAGACAAATAATCGACGGCTTTATCTATTAAACTGGATGAAGTACTCACTGATTTTAAAGCAAATGTATAAACTGACCCTGAACTTACAACAAATTGGGAAATCTTGTGTTTATTTGATAACAACTTTATTAAACATTGACCGGACTTAGAAAAATAAAAGCACAAATTAAGGTAACTGCAAAACCTCAATACGAACCTCTTCAAGAAGTGCAAGGAGCTAAACATGTTTTTAGCTATATCATCAAAATCGAAAATTTGAGCGAAGAAATTGTGCAACTAACACGCAGACATTGGTTCATCTTGGATGGCAATGAAGCAGCAAGAGAAGTTGAAGGTGAAGGAGTTATTGGGGAGCAACCGGTTCTTTATCCTGGCGAATCATTCGAATACCAATCGTGGTGTCCAATTGCATCCGATTATGGTTCTATGAGCGGCTACTATACCTTTAGAACAATGACCAATAATGAGTTTGAGGTAGATATCCCGAATTTTGTTTTGATGCCTGACTACTTATTGAATTAACGAATACGTAATTCCAATTACACCCACAATCCAACAATATATTGCGAAATAAGTGAGTTTGCTTTTCTTCACGATTTCAATCATCCATTTACAAGCAAAATAGCCCGAAATTAAGGCTGCAACAAATCCGAAAAACACAGTAGAATCCAATATTAAAGCTTGGCTCTGTGCACTGGGAGACATTTCAAAATAGTCTTTAAATTCCATAGCCATCGCTCCAAAAATCAAAGGCAAAACCATTAAAAAACTAAAGCGAGCTGCTTTTTCTCTATTGATTCCCAACATAACCGCAGTTGCTATTGTACTTCCACTTCTACTTATGCCTGGCATAATTGCAATAGCTTGCACTACTCCCAACATAAAAGCTCGTGATTCATTTAACTTTCCTTCGGGATTTTTAGCCTTATCCGAAAAGTATAAAACCAAGCCCGTTACTAAGAGCATAATACTCACCAAGAGTACGTTGCCATCATAAAAATTATCTATCGAATCTTTTAGAAAAACACCAACCAGTCCAGCCGGAATCATTGAAATTAAAATGAAGAGTGAAAAACGAGTTTCTTCATTCCATTGAAACTTAAACAAGCCCTTAAATATTCCAATTATATCTTTCCAAAAAACAACAATTGTGCTCAGAGCTGTTGCAAAATGAAGTACTACCGTAAACAGTAATCCAGCTTCTTTTTCTTGGATATCGAAAATTGCTTTCCCTAATTCTATATGACCGCTACTACTTACTGGAAGAAATTCCGTAAGCCCTTGAATTATCCCCAGGATAATTGCCTCAATTAAACTCATTAGCTAGCTTTAGGCTTTTTCATTATAGCAAATATTTCTATAATAAAACCTGCTATCACCACAATTGGTGCTAATGTAATTTTTCGAAAATCATAAATATCTTCTTTGCCATACATCAATACAAAACCTAAAACAATCACAACTATTCCAATGATCATTAGCATGTAATTCTCTCGTGCAAACACAAATCCATGTTGTGGTGCCTTGTTTTCAGATTCTACTTTAGTTGATTTTTGAGATTTTGACATTTCTTATTTATATAAATTATCGGTATGGGTATGTAAGTATTTTTTGGTAGCTAGATTGGTTGCAATGTAAATCACAATAATCCCGCCTACTAACAGCAAAAATAACATCAAAAAGTATTGATACCAGCTTTCTGTGAAATGTTGTGCAATTGCATGGATGTTTAGGTCCATGGAATAGTTCAACCAACTGATCAAAATCCATACAATTGAGATGAGCATTAATACTCCAAAAATAAAACTTAAAGCCGTCCATTTAAATGCTTGTTTACGATACGGTTTCAATATGAATTTTTCTGTTGCTCCTATCAATTGTTGATTTCTGATTATAAATCTGTCGCCATAAATTAAAATACGTACTGTATTAGTAATAAGCACAATAGCAACAATTACTAATATAATACTTAACGTTATTAACCAAAAGCTTATTGCCTTTCGGTTCTTGTCAATTTGATGAAAGACGTTTTGAGGATAACTCACTTCAAGGATATCAGGGACCTTGGTTAATTCCCTTTCTATCTCATGCAAATCTGACTCCTTAGTTGATTCTGCTTTTAACGAAATTTCTACACTTGCTGGTAAGGGGTTGTCACCTAAAATTTCAACAAAATCCTCTCCAATTTCATTCTTAAAATTAAATACAGCATCATCACTGCTTACAAAATTGCCGGATGCAACAAAGGGTAGTTGAAGGACACTATCTCCCAACTCCTTGGCTCGGTTACTTTCTAAACCCGTTTGAAAAAACACCGTTACTTGAACATTCTCTTTGATGTACTGATTCAATTTAGCCGCATTAATAATGAGCGTACCCAACAATCCCAAAAGGAAGACAACAATGGCGAGGGTTGCAACAACCGTAAAACCGGAAGGTCTGTTGGATTTCATGAGGGTCAAAAATAGCTGAAAGCCTTTCCTAAAAATTAAGAAGATTTCCACGATATACCTTCCATTCTGCTACCTTTGCCGCTTTCTAATTTTTAATGAATACCTACGATTTTAAATCTATTGAAGCCAAGTGGCAAAAAGAATGGTCTGCAAAGGACATTTACAAAACCACCATTGATCATTCAAAACCAAAATTTTATGCGTTGGATATGTTTCCTTATCCAAGTGGAGCAGGACTTCATGTTGGACATCCTTTAGGCTACATCGCATCTGATATTGTAAGTAGGTACAAAAGATTAAATGGTTTTAATGTGTTGCACCCAATGGGTTTTGATGCTTTTGGATTGCCAGCAGAGCAATACGCCATTCAAACTGGTCAGCATCCCGCAATTACAACCGCTGAGAATTTAAAAAGATACAAAGAACAACTAAATCGTATTGGGTTTTGTTTCGATTGGAGCAGAGAGGTACAAACGTGCGACCCCAACTACTATAAATGGACACAATGGATTTTCATTCAATTATTCGAGTCTTGGTACAATGCAACTACGGACAAAGCAGAATCAATTGATAACCTCGTTACTATTTTTGAAAATGAGGGCAATGTCAATGTAAATCACAAAGGAGATGAGGTAATTCGTTTTACCGCGGAAGATTGGGAAAATTATTCCAAACTCGAGCAATCTAAAATACTACAACACTATCGTCTTGCATTCCAAAAAGAAACGACTGTAAACTGGTGTGAAGAACTCGGTACCGTTTTGGCCAACGACGAAATAAAAGATGGCAAGTCTGAACGCGGAGGATATCCTGTTACTCAAAAATTAATGAAGCAATGGTATTTGCGTATAACAGCATATTCCGACAGGCTTTTGGAAGGTTTAAATCGCATCGATTGGAGTGATTCAATCAAAGAAATGCAACGCAATTGGATTGGAAGAAGCGAAGGTGCATCCATGCTATTTGGCGTAGCAACATCAAGCAAAAAGATAGAAGTTTTCACAACACGACCAGACACTATTTTTGGAGCTACATTTATGGTATTAGCCCCAGATCATGAAATGGTGAAGGTGATTACAACCGAAGAACAACGAGCTGAAGTAACAAGCTACGCACAGACTGCAAACAATAAAAGTGAACGTGAAAGAATGATGAATAAAGAAGTAAGCGGTGTTTTTACTGGCGGCTTTGCAATTCATCCGTTTACGCAAAAACAACTGCCTATTTATATTTCTGAATATGTGCTTAGTGGATATGGAACCGGTGCAATAATGGCTGTTCCAGCTCATGACGAACGCGACCATGCTTTCGCAACGAAATTTGGAATTGACATTGTTCAGGTAATTAAAGGCGAGGAGGATGTTGATGTTCAAGCAAGTAGTTACGACGCCAAAGAAGGCAAACTAATGAACAGCGAGAACTTTGATCGACTTTCTGTAAAAGAAGGCATCGCTGCAATTATTCAGTTGGCGGAAGAACGTGGATTTGGAACTAAAAAGATAAACTACAGGTTACGAGATGCTGGTTATAGCAGACAACGGTATTGGGGTGAACCTTTCCCTATTGTTTATAAAGAAGGTGTTCCAACTGTGACTTCAGAAGAGTTGCCGGTTGAACTTCCAGAAGTTGAAAGCTATTTACCTACCGGAACAGGCGAAAGTCCATTGGCTAATAATACCGAATGGTTAAACACTCCAAACGGCAGAAGAGAAACAGATACTATGCCTGGTTATGCAGGTAGTAGCTGGTATTTCTTACGATACATGGATCCAAACAATGATGCAGAATTTGCAGGAAAGGAAAGTCTTGAATATTGGAACCAAGTAGATTTATACATTGGAGGAACCGAGCATGCTACTGGCCATTTGTTGTATAGCAGATTTTGGACCAAATTTTTGAAAGATAGAGGTTATATCAGTTTTAATGAACCGTTTAAAAAACTGGTGAATCAAGGTATGATTCAGGGGGAGAGTATGCTTCTTGATGTTGGAGATAGAGAACTTCACGTGCCTATTTCTTATGCAACAAAAGAAGCAGTGCTATCACTTGACAAGCTGGAAGAACTACGAAAAACAGACAACCGATTCGAAACTATTGATATAAATAGTTTGCAAATGAATGATGGTCAAATTCAATTGAGAACTCAGGTTGAAAAAATGTCGAAGTCCAAATTCAATGTTGTGAATCCTGATGATGTCTGTAACGAATATGGAGCCGACACGTTGCGTTTGTATGAAATGTTTTTAGGTCCATTGGAAGACAGCAAACCATGGAGTACTCAAGGCATAGATGGCACATACCGATTCCTTAAAAAATTATGGAATTTATGCTACAACCAAGAAGGTGATCAAGTTTGGACCAATGATGCTCCGAGTAAAGACTCCTTAAGAACACTGCACAAAACCATTCAAAAGATATCCGAAGACATTAATAATTTCTCTTTTAATACATCCGTAGCACAATTTATGATTTGTGTAAATGAACTTGGAAGTCAAAAATGCACCAGCAAAGCAGTACTGGAACAAGTGCTTGTTTTATTGGCTCCATTTGCACCACACATTACAGAAGAATTATGGAGCAAAATGGGTAACCAAGGCTTTATTGCAGATGCTACTTGCCCTGTATTTGATGCAAGTCATTTAGTGGAAAGTTCAAAGGTTTAT
>CBDUEX010000106.1:0-5985 GCA_965366305.1 uncultured Bacteroidia bacterium
CCATTTTTTGGTCTGGATGCTTTCGTCCACCTTGCGGTGCAACATTGGCAACTGTTCCTTCCAGAATTTTAAGTAAGCCTTGTTGAACACCTTCACCACTTACATCACGTGTAATTGAAGGGTTATCAGATTTTCGAGCAATCTTATCAATCTCATCGATATATATTATCCCTCGTTCTGTTGCTTCTTGATTAAAATCTGCAGCTTGATATAATCTTGAAATGATGCTTTCTACATCTTCTCCAACGTATCCAGCTTCGGTAAGTACAGTAGCATCGGCAATGCAAAAAGGAACTTCTAAAGTTCTCGCTAAAGTTTTGGCTAACAATGTTTTACCAGTTCCAGTTTCTCCAATAAGAAGAACATTTGACTTTTCTAATTCAACACTATTTTCATCACCTACATATGATAATCGTTTGTAGTGATTGTAAACTGCAACGCTTAAGGTTTTCTTCGCCTTGTCTTGACCAATAACATACTCATCAAGACTTTCTTTAATGTCTTTTGGTTTTTTAAGATTAAATGAAATTGGTTTTTCCTTGGGCTTTTTTGATTTGCCCTCGCTTAGTAGAATTTCATTTCCTTGCTGAATACAATCTTCACAGATATGAGCATCAATTCCAGAAACAAGCAGACCTACGTCTCCTTTACTTCTGCCACAAAACGAACAAGTAAGTTGCATAATTTATTTTTTAACTAACACTTCATCAATCATGCCATAGGCTTTCGCTTCAGTTGAAGTCATCCAGTAATCTCGCTCGCTGTCTTTCTCGACTTTGGCAATTTTTTGACCAGAATGATTTGCGATGATCTCGTATAATTCTTTCTTTAGTTTTAAAATTTCTTTTACAGTAATTTCCATATCCGTAGCCTGCCCTTGAGCACCACCTAACGGTTGATGAATCATTACTCTACTATGCTTTAAAGCAGTTCGTTTTCCTGCAGCACCAGCACACATAAGCACCGCTCCCATACTTGCAGCCATACCTGTACATATAGTTGCTACATCTGGAGAAATGTATTGCATCGTATCATAAATCCCTAAACCAGCATGTACTGAACCTCCAGGACTATTGATATACACTTGAATATCTCTTTTTGCATCTGTACTTTCTAAGAACAACATTTGAGCTTGAACTACATTTGCAATGTAATCGTCTATGCCTGTTCCTAAGAAGATAATTCTATCTGCCATTAGTCTTGAAAAGACATCTACCTCTCTAAAAGGCATTTGTCTTTCTTCAATAACTGTTCTGGTCATGTTTTGAGGATCTGCAATAGAACTCTCTATGTAATGATCTACTTTAAGGCTGCTAATTCCTTGATGTTTGATAGCATATTTTCTAAAATCTTTTCCGAAATCCATAATATTATTAGTCAAAATTAAACAAATAGATGAGAATTAAGTTCACATGAGTATGTGAGTTTTACAATCGGTGTCCTAGAAAAAATGCTATGCTTTCTCTCCAAACTTCTTCACTTCATCATAAAACTTATCTACTGTAAGTTTTTTGCTTTTGATGGTTATTAAGTCTTTCACCTTATCCAACACTTTTTTCTCAATCACCACATCGCGAATTCTTAGCATATAGCTTTGATCTTCTCTGTTCTTGGCTTCAAAGTTTTGAATTAGGGCAGGATCTGGGTTGTTCATCCCGTATTGTCTCAATACTTGTGCGGTATATGCAAACGAAGTTTGATTTAAATCTTCATCCGAAACTTCTACATTTTCTTGTTCAGCAATTTTCTCTCTAATCAACTGTTTTCTAAGCACATCCGACTCTTTAGCATACAATTCATCAATGTTTTCTGGAGTGTATGTTTCAGGTTTAGATTGTGTTAACCAACGTTTCAAAAACTCATCAGGAAGGTTTAATTGATGTTTCTTTTCTAACAAGGCATTTACTTCTGCTTCCAATTGCTTTTCAGCTTCAGCTTGATAGTAAGATTGTAAGTTTTCTTCTATTTTTTGCTCGAACTCTTCTTTTGATTTAGCATTATCCTTTCCAAGTACTAGATCATAGAATTCTTGACTTAGTTCTGCAGGTGTTACACGTTTAATCTCTTTAACTTTTGCTTTAAACGTTTTATTGAGTGACTTAACATCTTCTTTATCGATACCTAACGATTGATTAATCACCAATTCATTGTCGTTAAATAAGTCAAAAATGTCAACTGTAATTTCTTCATCAACTGACAGTCCAACCAATTGTTTTTTAACTTTTTTGCTCTTTACCACTTCTGGAAGAACAGTAACTTCTTGTTCAAACACTCCGCCATCTTTATGTTCTCCCTTTTTGTCAACCTCAGTCATGATAAGAACGATAGAATCATTTTCAGTTTCAGACTTGTCTACATTTTCCAATGTTCCATGTTGTCTGCTCAAATTCTTAATCTCTGTTTCTATTTCTTTTTTATCAAGCTCAATTTCGTATCGAGTCAGCTTATCTTTTTGATCAACCTTTAGATCAAACACAGGAGCTAAACCTAAGTCGAAATGAAATACAAATGAACCATAAGTATCAAAATCCAGTTTACTTTCTTTCTCTTCTGAGCTGATAGGTTGTCCTAAAATATCAATTTTATTCTCGTTCAGATAATCATACAACCCACTAGATGTTAGCTTATTAACCTCTTCGTACAAGGCACTTTTACCAATCATTTTTTTAACCATACCTAAAGGAACCTGTCCTGGACGAAATCCTGGAATCTTTGCTTTTTTACGGTATTCTTTAAATTGGTTGTTTAATGATTCTTGATAGTCTTCGTTGGTGATTTCAATGGTAATTAAAGCATTTAAATCATCTTTTTTTTCAAGTGTTACGTTCACGATTCTCTTGTTTTTTATGAGGTTGGTGTTTACAATTTCCTTAAAGTAAGAAGTCTACAAAAAACAAAACCCCGAATATTCAGGGCTTTGTTTGATTTTAAAAGTGCGGGCGAAAGGACTCGAACCTTCACACCTCGCGGCACTAGATCCTAAGTCTAGCGTGTCTACCAATTTCACCACGCCCGCTGGACTTCCTTTTAAAAGGGCTGCAAAAATACTTTTTTTTAGACTTTCATCAATTATTTTTACTAAAAAAATAAACAAAGAATTGAAGTGCCATTTATGTTGCACCAAGAAGTGCTAATTAGACAAGATTCGCAGCATCGTTTCTTCAAACAATTTTCGTTCGTCGCCTGTGTTTTCTTTGATGCCCTTAAACTTCAAATCACAATCGTTTAATGCCGAAATAACTTCTTGAATTGCCTTGCCCCGATAATTCGTTGCCGCTTGCCTAAACTCATTAATTGCAAAAAACGGAATACCTAAAGCACTCATTATTTCTTTATCGGTACTCCTTGACATCGATTGCATAATTGCTACCTTTCTGAAGTATCCAAACAAAAACGCATTTACCATTGGCAGTGGATGTGCATTTAAATTGTTCGAGAAGTAGTGCATAATATCAATAACACTTGCCTTGTTCTTTTTTGCTAATGCTTTTTGCAGTGAGAAAATATTATACTCTTTATTGATGCCAACAAACTTCTCAATGTGTTCTTCTCTAATTTTATTCCCAGCTTCTAGGTTTGAAAAAACCTTTTCTAATTCCTGAACTATTACAGAAAACCTACCTGCACTGTTGTCTACCAATAAATGCAATGGTCTTGGTTCGATGTCATATCCTTTGTCTTGGATATATTGAGTTACTACTTTAATAATTTCTTTTTCACTTACGGGTTGAGCGTGAAAGATAGCATGCTTCTTAAAGTTTGGGCCGGGCTTTTTATTCATTGCCAAATTTTTCCCTGGATGATACCAGACTAAAATTGTACTTTGAACTGGGTTGTCGAGATACGGAATGATCAACTCAGGATTTCGAATGTGTTGGGCTTCTTTCACTTCTATCAACTGATAATCCGCCATCATTGGAAATCTTCGAGCCACATTTAATATGTCAAGAATGTTGGAGTCTTTACCATAAAACACATGATGATTGAAGCTTTTGGTTGTTTCATCAAGAACCGACTCTCCTATTTTTGCTAATAGTTTTTCAAGAAAGTAATACTCTTCCCCATGCAATAAGTACACAGGAGCAAACTCTTTTTGATTCAATTGTTCTGAAATCCTATTGAATTCGCTATATGAACTACTACCTTTGGCCATTATTTTTTCTGTCGTGCAATTAAACTTCCCTGAATTTAAGTTTCAAATTAAAAGCCAAAATAATAAAAACCTCATTTTTGATGCAATAAGAAAAAAATATATTGTTCTTACTCCAGAAGAGTGGGTGAGACAGCATGTAATTCATCAGCTCATCGAAAATGGTTTTCCTGCTGGAAGAATAAGCATTGAACGTTCACTACCTAATTCCAAAAAACGATACGACAGCATTGTATATGATCAAGAAGGTAACCCTCAACTTTTAGTTGAATGCAAGGCACCTAGCGTTCAACTTACCCAAAAAACCTTGGACCAAGTGGGCAACTATATAAGCTTGCTAAATGTGCCAAATGTTCTACTAACCAATGGCTTAACACATTTTCATTTTGCTAGAAAAATAGATGGGTTACAAATTGTTAAAGAATTTCCCCAATATTCTACTTTAAGCCGTTAAAAATCTTTTATTTCGCCGGCATTAAAAAATAAACAATGGCAATACTTGTTATCATCGTTTTTGTTCTTGGATACATAGCTATCGCATTTGAACATCCAATTAAAGTCGATAAAGCTGCTTCTGCACTTATAACAGGAATGTTGTGCTGGGCTATTTATGTTTTATCGTTAGGCGGTCAAACTGATTCAATAGAAATAGTTGAATTTGGAAAGGATTTTGTACTCAATGGCGGGCATCACGTAGGTGGGCTTTATCATCATATGTACGACATTGCTAATATCCTATTCTTCTTAATGGGTGCCATGACTATTGTAGAAATGGTGGATGCCCATGAAGGATTTGCAGTTATTACCGATAGGATTAAGACAAACGATAAGACCAAACTATTATGGATTATCTGTATTCTAACCTTCTTCTTTTCAGCAGCACTAGACAACCTTACAACTACAATCGTAATGATTTCACTCTTACGTAAACTTGTGAAAGACCAAAAAACACGTTGGATGTTTGTAGGTATGGTGGTAATTTCTGCAAATGCTGGTGGTGCGTGGTCTCCAATTGGTGACGTTACAACCACAATGCTTTGGATTAAAGGACAGTTGCCACATGTACCACAAATGATTGTTCATTTGATTGGCCCTAGTTTAATGGCAATGTTAATTCCACTCGGGATTCTTAGCTTTACATTTAAAGGAACTGTTGAACGACCAATACGAACTGAGTCAGCAGACCATTACTTAAATCCAACTACTCCAAACGAGCGACTTTTTGTATTCTGCCTAGGTATCGCTGGATTAATATTTGTACCCATATTTAAAACCTACACCCACCTCCCACCATTTATGGGGATGATGCTGAGTTTAGGAATTATTTGGGCCATTACAGAGGTAATGCATAAAGGAAAAAGCAAGCAAGAAAAAGCACCTTTATCTGTTATCGGTGTACTTCAAAAAATTGATGTTGCCAGTGTATTATTCTTCTTAGGAATACTTATGGCTGTTGCGGCATTGCAAGAATTTGGACATTTACGCACCGTAGCTGCTGGACTTGATAAAGCATTTGACGGAAATATCTTCTCTATAAACGTAATAATTGGATTGTTATCTTCTATAGTTGATAACGTTCCATTGGTTGCTGCTGCACAAGGAATGTACGACATATTACCTTCTGGAGATTTTGCTGCTAACGGAAGATTCTGGGAGTTCTTGGCTTATTGTGCTGGAACTGGTGGTAGTGCATTAATTATTGGATCTGCTGCTGGTGTTGCTGCAATGGGACTTGAAAAAATTGATTTCGGATGGTACTTGAAGAAAATTAGTCTTTTAGCAGTTGCTGGTTACGTAGGAGGTGCTTTAACATATTACTTAATTTTTAGATAATG
>CBDUEX010000107.1:0-5972 GCA_965366305.1 uncultured Bacteroidia bacterium
AAAGACGAAGTTTGGTGGGGAGATATTAATCAACCATTTGCCCCTGAAAAATTTGATGCTCTTTTAGAGCGTGTTATTCAGCATTATTCAGGAAAAGAAATATTTGTTAGAGATGCTTTTGCATGTGCTGATCCTGCATACCGCCTCAAAGTACGCGTAGTTACAGAAAGTGCTTATCAAAATTTATTTGTTCATCATATGTTCATTCGCCCAGAGGCTAATGAAATAGATAATATAGATCCTGATTGGGTAATTTTAGCAGCTCCAAGTTTTTTGGCTGTACCTGATAGAGATGGAACTCGTCAAGAAAATTTTTCAATTATTAATTTCACCAAGAAAGTATACATCATTGGAGGCAGTGGTTATACAGGAGAAATTAAAAAAGGAATCTTTACTGTATTAAACTTTACGCTTCCTGTTGAGCATGATGTATTAAGCATGCATTGTTCTGCAAATATTGGCCCTAATGGCGACTCAGCTGTGTTTTTTGGCCTCTCTGGAACAGGAAAAACGACACTTTCTGCAGACCCTGATCGTAAACTTATTGGTGACGACGAACACGGTTGGAGCAAGAATGGT
The DNA here is from genome assembly GCA_965366305.1 of uncultured Bacteroidia bacterium. GTDB lineage: Bacteria > Bacteroidota > Bacteroidia > NS11-12g > UBA9320 > UBA9320. The sequence continues at coordinate 580 of CBDUEX010000107.1, forward strand.
ATCTTTAATTTTGAAGGAGGCTGTTATGCGAAAACAATTAATCTTTCAGAAGAGAATGAACCAACTATTTGGAAAGCAATCACACGAGGTGCTTTGGTAGAAAACGTTCGTTTTTTCCCTAATTCTGATGTAGTCAATTACGATGATATCAGTGTAACACAGAATACACGTTGTGCTTATCCTATTACCAATGTAGATAATATAGCAGTACCAAGTGTTGGACCTCAACCTAAAAACATATTCTTCTTAACGGCAGATGCTTTTGGTGTGCTCCCTCCTATTTCAAAACTGACGCCAGGTCAAGCTGCTTATCACTTCATTAGTGGTTATACTGCTAAGGTGGCGGGTACAGAAGAAGGTGTTACAGAGCCTCAAGCCACTTTCTCTGCTTGTTTTGGAGAAGCATTTATTCCTCTTCATCCTGGAAGATATGCAGAAATGTTAGGAAAGAAAATGCGGGACAATAACGTGAATGTTTGGTTGGTGAATACTGGCTGGAGCGGAGGATCGTACGGTACTGGAAGCAGAATGAAACTTAAGTATACACGAGCGATGTTAAATGCAGCTCTTGATGGAAAATTAGCAAATGTTTCATTCGAAACACATCCTGTTTTTGGTGTTGCAATGCCAACTGAATGTCCAGATGTTCCAACAGAATTATTAAATCCAAGAAATACTTGGGCAGACAAAGCAGGATATGATAAAAAAGCAGCACATTTGGCTGGGCTATTCAATAAGAACTTCGAGCAGTATGCAGATGGTGTAAATCAAGAAACGCTTGACGCATCTCCCAAAGCAAGTGCCAGTTCGTAATTAGATTTAAAATCTTTTAAAGCCTTCAAATGAAATTTTGGGGGCTTTTTTATTCATGAGTTACAAGCACTTTTTAACTATTAGTTCAAAATCGTTAGTGCTTAATTCTTCTTTACAAGCGTTAAATCCTTCCTTTTTAGTTTCTAAGTGCTCTTATTGATGTAAAACTTAGCATTCATCAGAACGAAGTATTTTACGAAATTTCTAGTTTGATTTATATGCGTTACATTGTTGATATGATTGACGTGGTAGTGTAAAATACTATAAATAAAGGACTTCCATAAATTTCTGAAATGTCAAAATTTATTGAGGATTCAAAATTTATTAAAATTTTATTTAGGTGTTTCTAAGCATTTAAAGCGTAGCTTGCCTAAACTTAAAAAAATAACCCTAACTAATATGAAATTAAAAAAATTACCTAAAACCTTAAAATTGAAGGACATACTTTTGTTTTTCTCTATTATTTTTTCAACTCAAATCTATGCTCAAGTTCCTGCAGATGCCATCTTTAGAAATGGTGATTTGGAAATAACTTTTGTAACTTTTAGTGGAACCAATTATACTATCCAGTGGGACGATGTTGGCTCAGGAGCAAATAGCAATGGAGCTTTTTATCGCCATAAACTAACAGGTATGACAGGCTTTCATTCATTAGGAGATTTAGCTATAAATAATTACAATCCTAATGGACAAGTTATGGCTGTTGTTCGTGATGCAAGTGCTGCAGGTGACCTCCTTGTTTCACCAACAGATTTTGTTCAAGTATGGAATGATGCTGGTTCTGGTGCTAATAGAAATGGTTCTGTATGGAGACCTACCTGTCCAGCTGGATATACAGGTATGGGATTGGTTGCCCGAGCTCCCGGCAAACCTGCTTTGGACGTAATAAAGTGCATCAAAGACTCCTATGTAGTAGAAGGTGAGGCAGGCAACGGCATTTGGAATGATCTTGGATCTGGATCTGATGCTGATTTTAGTTCTTGGAGCATAGAAGCACCTACAGCTGCTGCTGGTTCTGGAACTACTAATATTTCTCCCGGTACTTTTATCGGTCACAATACGTATGGTGCACCTTCTAGCGGGGCATATGCATTGATTTTACCAATAGCTGATTCTGTTCCAGTAGACGCTGATGTGCCACAACGTCCAGTGCTTACAAGTTTTAATCAACCAAATCCATATTCAGATAACGGAACCCTCTCCGTTTCATATCTCCCATGGTATGCTGTTAGGGATACCGTTTTGACAGCTGCTCAACAAATAACACAAACACCAACATATAGAATGGTGAGGGAAACACGATACAAATTGATATTCTTTATACATAATGAAACCTCTACAATTAGTGATAATAACAAATCATTTACATGGGGAACAAGTGGAAGTAAATCTGAATCTTATACCAAAAGAACTGGAATAAAGATGGTTGCAACTTTTAAGCCACCTTTAAGTCCATTTAGTGCTTCTGTAACACTAAAGAAAAAATTTACGCATACCACAGGGTCTAGTAGTGCTTGGTCTCAAGAATCAACAGACATGTTAAATTTAAAGGTTCAGCCCAATCAAGCAGGGGCTGCATATCTTTTGGAATCTCAATATAAGTTATATCGAGCAGACGGCTCGATTGTGTATCAAGAATTAGATCATAGTCCTAGTTCTTCCTATTTTACAACCAGCTATCCTAATAATGCAGATGTATCTCAAATTGAATTACTTGAACTAAAAGTATATCCCGCTCCAGTAACATTAGGAGAGAATTTACATATTGATCTTCCAACATCAGAGATTTTCCATATTGAGGTAAAAGACTTAACTGGCATAGTGGTCTATTCTCTCTCAAATGTTCATAACGCTTTAGATTTAAATAGCAGCGAATTATATAAAGGTATATTCATTGTTAGTGTTTACAACGAGAATCAAACATTTGACAAGAAAATAATAGTTCAGTAAAACTGTAACTATTGCTCTTTCTTATTGAGCCTTAAGGCACTTCAAACTGTTTAAAAAGGTCAAGTAAAAATGCTAGACCTTTTTTTAGATTTTAAAATCAATTCGTAAATATGAACAAAACACTTCCTTGCCTTTTAGTATATTTATTCGCATTTATAAATGGCAATGCTCAAACAACATTTTCTGCTTCTGAGCTAAAACCAGACACAAGAGTGGCAACAAACTATACCAATTGGAAACCAATTACCAATACAAATCCGAATGGAGAAAGTTTAGTTAAGCTTTATCAATTTGAAAATACATCATGCTGTTGGGGCAATTTTTATGACGATTGTTTCGGTTATGAACTATGGCATAATCAGCACATTGTTCGTTTGCCTAATAAAACTGATGCTAACGGAGATTTACGGGCCTACTTCATGGTTTCTCAATCAAGAGGCCACAATGGGTATATTGAAATATTAGAAACGAAACCTGGTGTTATAGATACTGCAACTGATGAAATCCAAACAACCAACAACAGTGTTGCTGGAAATATAATTTGGCAGGATGTGTACACTGGTACTTTTAATGGAACCATAAACCCTGCTGGCAATTGGAATCATCCCGGGAAAATGGATGTATGCGGAGGAGTATTGGTTGTTGCCTGCGAGAATTTTGACCCAGATTTTTGCAGCTCTGATTTAGGAACATCTGAAGATGCTGTACTTTTTTATGATGTCAGAGATCCTAGAGATCCAAAATTCATAAGCAAACTCACTTCAACAGATTTAGGCCTTAGTGCAATAACAAGCCTTTCGTTACAACGAACACATAATGGGGAATACATTCTAAATGCTGGTAATTCATCAAATGGTGTAAATACATTTGGACAATATAGAGGTAAGGATAAAAAAATAGGATTTACAAAAAGTGATTGGATTAAAATAGGTAGTTCAGCACTTACCGGACAGCACGGCATGGAATTTAGAGCTTTGTCTCCTAATGGCTCAGGGAAAGAAGTATTAGTGATTTTCGGTGCTAGAAACACCAATTCCTTTTCATTTAATGCATTTGAATATGATACAACAAGTCACACCTATTCGGATGTGACCACTGGCGATACCACTGTTGGCGTAGGAGGACTACCTGGAGCTTCTAGAGATTGGGATGCTGAAGGTCTGTATATATCAGAAAAGGGTGTTCCTATAGTATATACAGCTAAAAGCCTCAGTGGTACAACAAATGTTCAGATTTATCAAGTTACTTCTTATGAGGAAGTTGTAGTGCAACTTCCTATTACAAACTTCATACAAAATAAAGATACCATCGTTGTAAATGAATGTGTCACTTTTACCGACGATTCTCAAAACGATCCCTATGCTTGGAACTGGAGCTTTGAAGGAGGCAGCCCATCTACATCAAGAAGTAAACAACCTGCAGAGGTATGTTACAATACGGCAGGTGAGTTTATTACACGATTATTTACTGTAAATAGTGCAGGATCAAATGCGATAGAAAAGACCATAGTAGTAAAACAGAATGCAAGTAGCTCATTAATCGGCACTAAATCATTTGAATTATATCCCAATCCTACCCAAGACATTTTTACAATTGTATTGTCTACTAAAGAATCAGGTAACATCTCTGTATTCGATTTATCAGGACAAAAAGTACTAACTCAACAACTAGTTGGAATGAAAAACACAATCAATGTATCTAAACTAACAAACGGAGAATATATAGTATCCGTTTCTACCCAGTTAGGAACGTATACACAAAAATTGATAAAACAATAATAGTAACCATAACAAAATAAAACCATAAACAGAACGCAAACAGTCTGTTGCGATATAAGAGACATTTAACATTTAGAATCATGAAAAAAACAACTAATACAAAATTTATCATCACACTACTAGTCCTATTTACAGGCTTCTCAACGCTAGCACAAAAGCCTCTTTTGGAATACGCCAAAACCTATGGGAGCAATAACAATGACGGTGGAAAAGCTATAAAAGCAACATCGGATGGAGGATATATTACAGCGGGATATACACTTTATAACAACGGTGACGTGCATGGTGCACATGGAGGTGTTGATTGTTGGGTTATTAAATTTGATAGTGATGGTGATACTTCTTGGACATATGCAATTGGCGGTCCGGGTAACGATGATGCCGAAGACATAATAGAAGGTTCTGATGGTAATTTTTATGGAGTAGGCTATTCTCACAACACCGGCGGTAATGTAAAGAGTAATAATGGAGCTGCGGACCTCTTTGTTTTTAAAATTAGTAGTAGTGGTATATTACTAGAAACAAATAGCTTTGGTGGTAATAGTAATGAACATGGGAACTCAATTATTGAAAACAACGATGGAAATTTGGTTGTAGTTGCATACACCACTTCAAATAACAATGGAGATGTTCCTGCTACCAATGGAAATCAGGATTATTGGATTGTAGAGCTTAATAAAAGATATTTAACCATTGACACTAGTTATACCTTTGGAGGGACCAACGCTGACAGACCATATGATATCATACAAACTAAAGATAAAGGGTATCTCATATCAGGTGAGAATATAGCTACGGTATTCCCAGGTTATAACTTCGATGTAATGAAACTTGACAGTACATTCACAAAAG
>CBDUEX010000108.1:0-5895 GCA_965366305.1 uncultured Bacteroidia bacterium
CAAGATTATCGAAAAATGATTGGAGCAAGAGTGGGATATGAAGTTACCATAGGCAAAAACTTAGTCTTCTTAAATCGTCTTGGGTTTAATTATAATGTGCATCCCAACAAACTCGATGTTACAATGGAAAACTACCTAAGATGGCATTTTACAGGGAAGAAGAAAAAAGTTAATCTAAACTAGATGGCTGAAATTGTCCATTTGGGCAATCACAATTTTTAGATGGGCCTTTGTATTTGTATCGCCTTGTTTTACAGCTATCAAATAATAATAAGACGCTTGCACCTAGCAATACTATCACAACGAATTTTCTCATTTCTACGCAAATGTAAAACGATACTTGATTGGAGTTAGTACATTTGCTCAATAATTTATGCAAAACACCATTAAAACTGTACTAAAAGGAGCAGCTATGGGAATAGCCGAGGTTATTCCTGGGGTTTCTGGAGGAACAATTGCGTTTATCACAGGAATTTATGAGCGACTTCTCAATGCCATAAAATCAATCAATCCAGGTCTTATTCAAGTATTTAAGGGGGGAGGAATTAAAGGTGTTTTAAAAGCCATTGATGCATTTTTCTTGATCAAACTTTTTGCCGGAATGATTATCGGTTTTCTGGTAGGATTAAAGATTATTGTAAAATTACTTGAATCACATCCAGTCCTTATTTGGTCTTTTTTCTTTGGCCTTATTATAGCCTCAATTCCTTTGGTGGCTAAACAAGTTAAGAAATGGGGTGGTTTAGAAATTGGGATGTTGGTGTTTGGAGCTGCTCTGGTATATTGGGTTACAATTGCTGGCCCTTCACAAGGAAGTGAAAACTTACTATTTGTATTTTTAGCTGGAGTAATTGGTGTTTCTGCATTAATGCTACCTGGGCTATCAGGAAGTTTTGTATTATTACTCATGGGTATGTATACGATAATTATGCCTGCTATTGAAGAATTTACACATCACCCTTTTGGTCCCGAAACAACCATGTTGCTTGTTTTTGGACTTGGGTTATTAGTTGGACTTTTCAGTTTTGCGCGATTATTAAGCTATACATTTAAGAAATATCCAAACCCAACGTTAGCTCTTCTAACGGGTTTTTTAATTGGTTCGTTAAACAAGGTTTGGCCTTGGCAGAAAGTATTAGAAACAAGAACTAACAGTAAAGGGATTGAAGTAGTTCAATTTTCTGAAAGTGTTTTACCCAACACGTTTGCACGATTACAAGAGAACTTTTTGTATGGAACAAATCCACACATTTTACAAGCAGTAATGGTTATTGCAATTGCCATTGTACTTGTATATTTATTAGACAGATTTAGCCCAGAAAGTGATTCATGAGAAATTTTGGTGTTATAGGTTATCCCATTGGACAAACTTTTTCGCCAGCTTATTTTGCTAAAAAGTTCAAGCACCAAGAAATAAAAGATGCCTCTTATAAAGCTTATGAGGTAAAAGAATTAACTGGGATAAAAGAGTTTATTCAAAACAATAAACTAACTGGAATTAATGTTACCATTCCGCACAAGCAAGAAATTATCAAATACCTGGACAAAATTGATCCAATAGCCTCGGAAATTAATGCGGTGAATGTGGTAAAGGAGGTGAATGGCAAACTGATTGGTTTTAATACAGATTATTTAGGATTTAAAGAGAGCTTGATTTCGCTCATTCCAGGGAAAACGTCAGCACTAATATTTGGAAGTGGTGGGAGTAGTGCTGCAATAAAATATGCCTTAAAAAAGCTTCAGATTAGTAGCAAAGTTGTATCACGTGATAGCTCCAAAGCAGTAAGTTACGCTGATTTATCAAAAGCGGACATTGCTTCAAACTTATTGCTAATAAACGCAACGCCTTTGGGCATGCAAGCCACACTTGGTCAGTGTGTTGATATTCCGTATGAAGCAATTAGCAAGGAACATGTGTGTTATGATTTGATTTATAACCCAGCGGAAACAGAATTCTTAAGACGGTGTAAAGCGATTGGAGCAACCACCAAGAACGGCTTAGAAATGCTTGAATTACAGGCAGATAAAAGTTGGGATATTTGGAATGCATAAAATGATGTATCTTGCGGTATCTTCAAAATGAAAAATTTATTTTTAATACTATCACTAAGCCTATTTGTTGTTGCAATTAGTAGTTGCAAAAAGCCACCGGTTCCTGTTATTGAAGACGTGGATAATAGCGGAGGAGGCTCTGGTGGGGGCAATGAACCAAGTGCCTATGTTGGTACATGGGAGTATTCCAAAATAGTGCTTACCAATGGTGTTTTAAATTTAATGGGAAATGACGTAGGAACATTTACCGGAACGGGATCAAGTATTGTTGGGGAAGTTGTGATATCAGAAAATCCAAATGTTTACAGTACAGAAATTGCCTTCAATGCAGATGTTGATGCAGTAATTTTTGGTCAGACTCAACCGCAACAAATTCCAGTTGAGAAAACTACTTCTACAGGCACATGGACTGAATCTGGAGGGAATATTTCCTTAAAAGATGATAGTGGAAAATCAATTGCTATTATTTCAAGTACAAGTTCTAAAATTGTGTTTAGTGGAAATTTTGCTAATCAACTAGAGTTAGGGCCTGGCTTTGCAATTGACGCTACGTCGGATGTAGAATTTACAATAGAGAAGTAGATCTCTATTTAATCAATCCAAGCTCCACCACTTACAAAAGTTTTCATGTAGTAACCTGTTCGAAGGTTGCTTACCGTAACTCCTTTACTGCTTGATGCATGAGCAAAATATCCGTCCCAAAGGTAAATACCTACATGGGTAATTTTACTGCCCCCAGCCGTAGCAAAAAAGACCAAATCTCCTTCATAAAGTGCATTTTTTCGGATAGGCATGCTATTCGAATAGATATCTCTTGAAACACGTGGAATGTCTTTCTCGTAAACCTCTTTGTAAGCATTGCTAGTAAACCCCGAGCAATCGGTGCATTCTTTACTGCTTCCACCATAACAATAGCGTGTCCCACGCCAATCCAGTACAAAAGTCAAAAGATCAAGGTCGGCCTCTGTATTATTTGGAATGCCCAGTTCTATGCAAACATTTTCGATTTCAGTTTGATCAATAGTTGTGGTATCATCGGCACTCACAATCGTGTCTGATTGTGCACTTACGCGAATACTTGCGATTAATAGGAATAATAGTATGGTCTTATTCACTTGTATTGATTTAACTCCTAACTGAACTCAATTAGTACAATGCTTCATACAAAGGAAGGATATTCTCAAGCTTATATTTCAACGAATGCTCTTTGGCTTGTTTCTTAAACTGGGCAAGATTTGCATCTTGAAGGATATGAATGGCATCATTCGCCATTTTTTCTACATCACCAACATCACTTGTATAACCAGTTATACCATCAATGTTTACCTCTGGAAGTCCTCCTGTATTTGTAGATATAACAGGCACCTCGCAAGCCATTGCTTCAAGAGCGGCTAATCCAAAACTTTCGGTTTCAGATGGAATAATAAACAAATCGGCAACTGATAGAATTTCTTCAACAGCTTCTTGCTTACCTAAAAAGGTTACATCCTTGCATATATCACATTCTCTACATTCTTCTTCAACAGCCATTCTTTCTGGACCATCTCCAATTAATAAAAGTTTAGCAGGCATTTTAGCAACAACCTTTCGGTATATTTCTAAGACATCAGGAACACGTTTTACTTTTCTAAAGTTGGAAGTATGGACCAATAATTTTTCTCCATTTGGGGCGATTGCCTTTTTAAAGTGGTCTTTTGGCTGTTTGTTGAAACGTTGAAAATCAATAAAATTTGGAACAACAACTATAGGTTCGTTATAGTTAAAGTATTTATAGGTATCATTCTTAAGACTTTCAGATACTGCAGTTACAACATCACTTTCGTGTAGCGAGTAACTTACAACAGGTTCAAAAGACTTGTCTTTACCAACAAGTGTAATATCTGTTCCGTGTAAAGTAGTTACAATTTTTATTGAAATTCCTTCGCGTTTTAGAATGTACTTGGCCATTACCGCAGCGGCAGCATGTGGTATTGCATAATGCACATGCAACACATCTAGCTTATTTGCTTTTACGATATCAACAATTTTACTTGTAAGTGCTGATTCGTAGGGAGGATATTTGAATAATGGATAGTCGTTAAAACTAGCCTCGTGATAGAATAAATTTTCAGTGAATGCATCAAACCGTACCGGTTGATCGTAAGAAATAAAATGCACTTGATGTCCTTTACTGGCAAGGGCTTTACCTAATTCTGTGGCTACCACTCCGCTTCCTCCAAATGTGGGATAACAAATAATTCCTATGTTCATCTATACTATTGAAGGACAAAGATGTACCTAGAATTGTTTTAAACCAATAAACTTAATTTTGGACATCAAAAAACCCTCGAAGTAGTAAATTTCAAGGGTTTGATAGCAGTAAGTGTAGAATCGGTAAGTTTAGTAGTAAGTTTTTATGTAGTAGTTAGTGCCGTCCATACATATGTACCACAGCTCTGCGTCTTGATCGATTTTTAGTGTCATACCAAAAATCGACTGATTGAATAATTCTTTTTCCGCCACTTAGGTCAAGTACTTTTGAATCTGCACCTCTCACAAAATTATGTCGTGTGTTTAGTGTTTGGGAAGAACCATTTCTAAAGTTCACTTTAACTTTATGTAAGTTTAAATTACCATTAACATTGATTTTTAGCTTAGCAAAACTTCCTTCCTTGGCCGTAACCATAATTTTATCATGGTCTAATCCAAACTGAACTGTTCTTGTGCCAAGATGTTCCCAAGTACCTCTGTTCATACTTGACATTGCAACAACAAGTAGAAGTCCAAATGCAAGTTGTGTTATTCTTTTAAATCCTTTCATAAGTGTTTGTTTGATTATTAGTCTAATCAAAACAGAAAGGGTTGCATTAATTCTTAAAAAATTAGAATAAATTAGGTCCGAGCCACTTCTTAGTTACTTCGAAATCTTCTTTTTTGCGTTCTGAATAATCCAAAACTTGATCTTCATTTATTTTACCTACTGCAAAATATTTGCTTTCTGGATTAGCAAAATATAAGCCTGATACTGAAGCAGTTGGATACATGGCGAAACTATCAGTAAGTTGAATTCCTGTTTGGTTCTCAACGTCTAATAATTCCCAAAGCTTTTGTTTTTCAGTATGATCAGGACAAGCGGGGTAGCCAGCAGCAGGCCGAATTCCTGAATATTTTTCATGTATTAGATCTTCCTTGTTAAGTCCTTCATCACTTGAATATCCCCACAGTTGAGTTCTTACTTTGTGGTGCATTAATTCTGCAAACGCTTCTGCCAGTCTATCGGCAATGGCTTTAACCATAATGGAATTATAATCATCATGGTCTGCTTCATATTTTTCAATAAGCGGTTCTATTCCTATTCCTGCTGTTACCGCAAACGCTCCTATGTAGTCGGTTTTATTAGAGCTTTTAGGTGCTATGAAATCTGCTAATGAAATATTTGGGATATTGTTTCCCATTTTTCGTTGCTGGCGTAAAAAGTTAAAGGTCATATTTTTTTCGGGTAAATGAACATCTCCATTTTCCTCATATGCTTTAAAAATGCCCATTACAGCATTCGCTTTAAGCTTTTTATTGCTCACAATATCATCCAGTAAATCATTTGCATCTCGATAAATCTTTTTGGCTTCCTCTCCAACGTATTCATCTTCAAATATCAAGGGATATTTACCTTTAAGCTCCCAAGTTTGAAAGAAAGGAGTCCAGTCGATATACGATCGTATTTCTTCTAGGTCATAATCATTAAAGATAGTTACGCCACCTTGATTAGGTGTTGCTGGTGTAAAGTTTTCCCAATCGAGAACTAATTTATTTTCGAGTGCTTTTTCAAAAGGGAGAATGGTTTTTGTTTCTTGTCTTTTAGCGTGT
>CBDUEX010000109.1:0-5880 GCA_965366305.1 uncultured Bacteroidia bacterium
ACTCAGAACGGTAAAACTGCTACCAAAATCTTAGGAGCTGGTAGTCATAATGTTCGCCTAGTGGTTAATAATAAGAATTGTAGTGGGGATACTATTAAAACAATTATCAATCAATCTCCCCCTCCAAATACTATGCAGTTTTCACGCAAAGTAATTTGCGGTAATCAGATGGTTAATAGTGTTAAGTTTGACTTTGATTCAACTGGTGTTGATTCCTTTGTTTGGAGGATAAATAATCAATATAATCGGTATGCTAAAAGCGGCTCAGAAATTTTTGATCCCGAAGGTGAGCATTATTTCCAATTAAGCTTACGTGGCATAAATGGTTGTGAATCAACGTATTACGATACCATTTATCATTCAATTCCTAAAATTTCCGCAACCCAAGATACAGGTGCCTGTGTGCCTTATTCATTCACTCCACACTTAGAATATAGCGGTATGTACCCGATGGATTCGGTGGTTTGGGATTTATCTGAATTTGGTTTTGGAAAAGTAGGAGGGATGAATTTACCTCAATTGTCAATTGTTGATACTGGCTACTCTTACTTAGATTTTAGCGTTACAGATTCTTTGGGTTGTGCCTTTGATTTCTCAAGTCAAATAGGAGGTGGTTATAAACCTACTGCAGCATATTCAGGTGCAAAGGATACTGCTTGCAACGGAGAGAGTTTATCTTTTACCAATACCTCAACAAGCCCCAATTATCCTACATCGTACTATTGGAATATTGGTACTTCCAGTGCAAATACTAAAACGTGGAATCCATTAATGAAAAACATTCCTGATGATTATACTTTTACTCATATCGTGTCTCATTATGGGTGTAAAGATTCAATTATTGAAGATGATAAAATACATATAAATGGTCCGTATGCCTACTTTGGGTATACCGATGATTCCTGTATCAATAGCTTTAAAACGATACATGGTTTGGTGATGGATGCAGATTCATTTTATTTCATGCTCAACGGAGCCTATTTTGGAAATGATACAAGCTTTAAATACAGTTTTTCACATGAAGATAAACTCAAAATTGTTGCGTTTAATAATACAACCATGTGCGGTGATTCAGCTGAACGGGTTATTACCGTTTCTGATAACGCTTCTTTAAATTGGCAAGTATATGCTGGTGAATGCACTCCTGCTTCAATTGAAGTTTTAAAAATCGCAGAGAATCTCGATTCTACAAAGTGGTATCTCAACAATATTGATATGCAACATCAGCGGGATATTTTAAGCACAACCTTACGAACCGGTGGTACCGTTAATGTTAAACTGAGGGGCTATGCAGGCAACGGATGCAGTATTACACTAGATACTAATATTACGGTAATTGGTCCCAGAATAAAATCACTAATTGGACAGTCTTTTGGATGCTTTCCCAAGACATATACGCTTATTGATAGTTTTTGGAATGATAATGTTGGGCCTCGAAATTGGATTGTAGATGGAGATACATTCCCTTCGGAAGCTGTAAGTACAACTGTAATTTTAAAAGGATTAAAAGACGCAACTAGTAACATTGTGGTTTTAAAATTAGTGGCTGGAAATGACAGCTGTTTTGCCACTAAACAATATAATTATGCAAATCCAGGAATACGCTTTTCCTCTGGATTTGAAGATAGTATTATTGATTGTACGTCGTCACAATATACATTCGTTATCACTCCAAATCCTGAAGATGCATCCAATATCGACAAGTATTATTTAGAGTATAATGGAGTTAGTCAAAGTAGTACCTCTGGATTATTTACAAAAAATTTGACATTGGATGGGACTAAAGATTCTGTTTATTTATCCATACGAAGCGTTGATGGTTGTTTAACCACGCAGCTGGTTGAATTTGATAAACAAAAGCCTGCTCTTGAAGCACAATTTTCTTCCTCAAATCCTACTGCTACCTGCCCACCACTTCTTGTAGAATTTAAGGATGAATCAACTTCAAAATTTGGTAAAATAGTAAATCGATATTGGAAGATAAACGATGAATTTTTCTCTATTGTTAAAAATCCTAAACGTGTATTTTCTTTACCGGGCAATTACAGTATTTCACTCAAAGTGGAAGATGAGCGTGGCTGTCTAGATTCTGTATCGTTTGATTCTTTTGTTAAAATTAATGGTGAAAAAGTAGAAGTGGATTTTGGACGTGATTCGTTGTGTTCTTACGACTCCGTTAACTGTATAATATTAGCTGGAAATGCTCAAAAGTATGAATGGGATATGGGAGATGGTTCTGTGCTAGAAGGGAGTTCAATTCAATACAATTACTCAGGTATTGGATCCTACAAGAAACAACTTTTAGTGTCTGACTCCAATAATTGTAAGTATCCAATTTTTAATCAGGATAGTACGCAGGTATTTGCCGCTCCATCTGCTGATTATACTGTTGAAAATCAATGTGTTAATAGTCAAATGGTATTGAAAAATACCTCTCAAAATGCGTACCCGTTAGTTTCTCGGAACTGGGAAATTGGAGCCAATTCATACAATGATGTTGATTCAGTACAGTACACAACAGTAGGCGGAAATGTGTTAAGTAAACTGAAAATTACCGATGAAAATGGCTGTTCTGATAGCGTCTTGAAGAATTTAAAATTATACCAACTCGCTGCCGATTTTAGCATTGATAAATCGTTTTATTGTATGGGAGATACGCTTAAAATTACAAATCTATCGCAAAGTGATACAAGCCTTGCAACTTCATTTTATTATTCTAATGAGATTCTAATTTCAACAAACCATAATGCAAATGTTACCTTAAATTCAGAGGGCATTTATAACTTAAAACTTGTTGTTAAAAATGATGCTAATTGCGTGGACAGTGTAATTAAAAATGAAGTGTTAAAAGTTGCCGGACCTAATACAATTACCAATGCTAAAATTGAGTATTTATTGGTTGGTGAAAATAATGAAGTATTCTTCAAATTGGAGAAAGATATCAGTGGTATGTTTAATAATTATGTCCTCTATAATAACGGAGTAGAAATATGGCAAAATCCTGATATCAACGGTGTGTCTGATAAGCTTTTGGGACTGTTCCCTGAGAAGAACTCAGTTTGTTTAAGAGGAGGTGTAAATACAGGTTGTTTTGTGCCAAACCCTGAACTACTGGATGAACATTGTACAATCAATACATCTGGAGAAGCGTTGCCCATGGCAAGGAAGATAAACTGGACGCCTTATGTTGGTTGGAACACCGTAAATGGATATTCAGTGTATCGTGAATCTGAATTGGGGTACAAGCTTATTGGAAGCGTACCTGGAGATAGTTTGTCGTATATAGATACCGAACATATTAATTGTGAAGGCATCCAAAAATACAGAGTGGTTGCTTTTGGTAATGACCTTTCGAATAGTGATACTTGCCATGTAAGTCCTTTGTGGGATTATAAAGTGGATGCTCCTATAATTACGAATATTTCTGTTTTAAATAATGAGTTTATTGAGGTGTGGGTGGATACATTATCCAACAACTTTATCGACATCAACAGACTTGGAGTTGTGCGAATAGGAAATGGTGGATCTAACACATCAGAAAAACCGGTCAGTTATTTTATTGATAGTGCCGTTGATGTTCAATCGGGTACGTATAGGTATCAGGTATCACAGATTGATGAATGCAATAGTAGCAGTGAATTGTCGGGAGCAGTAAATTCAATATTTCTACAAGTAGATAGTGACCCTTTAACACTGTATCCAAAGTTAACATGGACCAAGGCAGATATGTGGGATGTAGGTGTTAAATACTATGCAATTTTTAAAATTATAGATGAGGAAATAACTGAAGTGGATCGCGTTTTTAATATGAACGACACCACGTTTATAGATCAATCTGGAGACATTCAATGTTCTAAAAATGCGTGTTATTTAGTGATGGCTTATTGTAATGATGGATCCAGAGTAAGTCGTTCAAATGTTAACTGTACGGGAACTTTTTCTCGGTTATATGCACCAAACACTGTTACAGCAAATGCTGATAATTTAAACGATGTATTTCAACCTGTGGGTCTGTTTATTGATCAGTATTCAATGGAAGTATTTAATCGTTGGGGTGAGAAAATATTTCAAACATCCACATGTTTGGAGCCGTGGGATTGTATGTATAAAAATCAACAGGCAGCTGCAGGTACGTACTTTTATGTGATTAGTGCAACAGGAGCAGACGGGGTACGCCATAATTTAAAAGGCACCCTAAATCTGATTCGATAATTTACGCTTTAATTATATAAATACAGGGCTTTTTATGAAGCTCAATTTCTTTAATTTTCCAATCTTTAACCGGCTTAGAAACGATTAATTCTTTCCCTTCCTTCTCAATATCAACAGCAACACAAAGTGTAGTATCGTTTTGCAGATTCTTGATTAGAAATTCTAGAAACTGGTTGTTTCGATAAGGGGCTTCCATAAAAATTTGAGTTGCTTTTCGAGCTTTTACTTCTAATTCTTTTAAGGCTAAAACACGGTCGCGAGCATCAATTGGCAAGTAACCATTAAAAGCAAAATTTTGGCCATCCATACCACTAGCCATTAGAGCTAAAAATATGGAAGAACTTCCAGCAAGAGGAGTTACGGTAATTCCTTTTTGATGAGCATATTTTACAACCTCACTTCCAGGGTCTGCAATTGCAGGTAAACCAGCTTCGGATAATAAACCAATATGATGCTCTCCTATATGTCTATTAAAAAAGGTTTTGAAACCAACATAATCATTGTGTTTGTCGAGCTCAATAAATTCAAAATCGTTTTGCGGAGTTGGGTGTTCAATTGCTTTTAGAAATGCTCTGGATGTTTTTTCTCGTTCAACAATGAAGTGCTTAATGCCATATACTTTTTGCAAAGTTCTGGTTGGCAGGTAGTCTTTTGAAAACTCTCCAATGAAGTTTGGAACTAGATATAATGATGCTTCCACCTTGCAATATTAGGATAATGATAACGTTATTTGTAAGATGAAGACCAAAAGCTATTTTGTGCTATCGCTTATTTTGATAAGTCAAGTGGTTCTCGCTCAATTGCCAGAATATTACAGGGATCAAATTATTTTAGACCCTAATAATTATCTTAATTTCCCAATTAGTAATGATAAACAACCCGATTATATTTTAGAACGTGGTATAGAGAAGGTTAAAATTCAAAAATCTTCAATTAATAAAAAAGGGAAAATAAAGAGTAAGGACTATGCGTACATAAATTCCTTTGATGATCATGGTTTAATAAGTTACACAGAGTCGTATCGAAAAGGAGAGAAAGTTTGGAGCTCGTTATATACGTATAGCAGTACGCCTAGACCATTTGTGACTTCTTATATTTCAATGAATAAGAAAGGTGAATTTGAAAGAAGCCAGTTCTATTGGAAATCAGACTCTAGCCGAGCCTCGGAGTATGTAAAAACCAACAAAAAAGGAGATACTACTTTTAGAAGCGTAAAATCTGATGTAGAGAACTTAAAGTCAACGGATCAATATTATAAAAAAGGGAAGCTAAAAATGTATTGGATTAATGAATATTATGAGAATAAAAGCTTAAAAAAAACCACCCTGTATACTGGAAAAAATAAAGAAAAATATGTTTGGGATTATCAATGCAAAACAGAAGGTGTTGAGGTAAAAAAACAAAAAGATACAACAACCAGGTGCGAAAGTGTGGAGAAGGATTTGAATGGAATCACAACCTATATTTATCACACAGTAAATGAAAAGGGAGAACTATTTAAGACCATTAATAAACAAAATGCAATTGGAAAATACTTCTATTACAAAAGAACCAAAGGTCCAAAAGATGTTTTGCTCTATGAGCAAATGATTTCTTACGCAGCTGATGATAGTACCAGAACAGGATTAGAGTATTCAAGATATTATAAGGGGAAGAAAACAGCAGCTT
>CBDUEX010000110.1:0-5880 GCA_965366305.1 uncultured Bacteroidia bacterium
CCATGAGAAGAGTTCAGAATTTGGTTAAGCTTCACCTAAGACCAATAGCTTTAACCAAAGAAAACATCTCAGATTCTGCTATTCGACGATTGATATTTGATGCAGGAGAAGACTTGAATGATTTGATGCTATTGTGTAAAAGTGATATTACTACCAAGAACAAAGAGAAAGAAAAACGTTTTCAGGCCAATTTGGTTATGGTAGAAGAGAATATCGACAAAGTTGAAGAACGAGATCGAATTCGCAACTGGCAACCGGTAATCGATGGAAGTAAGATTATGGAAATCTTTAATATTGGTGCTGGAAAAGAAATAGGAATAATTAAAAATGCTTTAAAGGATGCAGTTCTTGATGGAGTAATTTCAAATAATTACGATGAAGCATATAAATTTGTAATCGAAAAAGGAAAAAGTATAGGTTTGCACAGTCATGAGTAATTTAGTTTTTAGATTTAAAGTAACTTTTGAAGATGTTGATGATATAGAACGTATAATCGACGTTGGTTTTAAAAATACATTTAGAGACTTTCACAATAGCATTCAACAAGCTATTAATTTCGATAATTTGAAGCCTGCTTCTTTTTATAAGTCCAATGATAATTGGCGACCTGGAGAAGAGTTCTGTACAGATCCTAAACCAAATGCCAAAGCTGCAGGTGCATCTGAACTGGGCAAATTCATTGATGATCCCCACCAAAAATTCTTGTATATCTACGATTCTGATGGCGGTGATTGGCATTTAAGAGCTGAAGTAATGAAGCTTTTTAAAGCAGAACCAGGAAAAGAATATCCTGATTTATTTAAGAGTATTGGACCACCACCTAAACAGTTTACTGATCCTAAAACAATTATTGACGATCCGTCTGCAAAGCTTTTCAAAGAAGCAGACGACCTAATTGAAGGTCTTACAGACGATGATGAAGATGACGAAGAAGAGGAAGAAGAAGATGAAAAAAGCGAGTTCAATCTCTTTGGCGATCAAGTTGATGAGTCTGAAATTGACGAATCTCAGATAAATGACGGGGCTCCAGAATAAACGGACGCTCATTGTTATAGCCGGGCCAACGGCAGTTGGCAAAACATCTCTTGCAATTGAAACTGCTCAACATTTTCAAACGGATATAGTTTCCTGTGACTCACGTCAGCTCTTTAACGAACTGAAGGTGGGTGTTGCAAGACCTTCTGAAACAGAACTAAATGCCGTTAAACACCATTTTATTGCTTCCCACAGCATTTTTAATGATTACAATGCAGGTGACTATGAATTAGAAGTAAATACATTGCTGAATGAACTCTTTGCAAATCACGAAGTTGTGGTAATGACTGGTGGCACAGGTTTGTATATCAAGGCGGCCATTGAGGGACTAGATCCACTTCCGCCCAAAGATGAAAAACTTCGTAATGAATTGCAATCGTTATTCGATACTTTGGGAATTGAAGCTTTGCAAGAGAAAGCAAAAGCGTTATCCATTGAATTACGGGGAGAAAACAACTCCAATCCACAACGCCTTATACGAGCTATTGAAATTGAACTTCACAAATCCAATATGCCGAAGCGAACTGCTATTGCAAGAAACTACCAAGCTAAATGCTTCTACATAGACAGACCTCGTGAAGAATTGTATCAACGTATAAATTCAAGAGTAGATACAATGATGACGGAAGGACTAGAAGAAGAGGCACGACAACTGCATGAAAACAAATCGTTAAACGCTTTGCAAACAGTTGGTTACAAAGAATTATTCGAATACTTCGATGGCCATTGGACCAAAGAAAAGGCAGTTGAAAAGATAAAGCAGAATACTCGAAATTACGCCAAGCGGCAACTTACTTGGTTCAGAAATCAAGGAAGTTTTAGACGTATTAATGCGAATTTATCTGAGCTCTTAAATGAATTAGAAACCTAGCGATTTCGATTTCTTGCTTTAAGAACAGAATAAATAATTACAAAAATAACTACTGCCCAAAAAAGCATTCGAACGATTTGCCAATGCGAAGCATCTATTACAGATTCAAGAATAATCATTTACGTATTTTAAGTAAGTAAATTATCCATTTATAGGTACCATATACTAGTCCTATTAGAATTACAACACTTATTAGTAGCAACAACCAAGGTGAATAGTTATTCATATTTATTGGATTTCAAAAAGTTCAATATCAAACAATAGCACTTCATTTTCGCCAATTATTGAGCCACTTGGTGGAGAATCACCGTAACCAAGACTTGATGGTATTAATAATGTTCCACTTCCACCCTCTTTTAATAGAGGAAGCCCAATTTTCCATCCTTCAATAAGATTCGCCAGTGAAAAAGTGGATTTTTCGCCTCTGTCATAAGAAGAATCGAAGATGTTGCCATTAGTTAGATACCCTTTGTAATGGATGGTTACCTTATCCCCAACGGTTGGATTATCTCCTGTGCCAACTCGTGTTATGATATAATACAATCCTTCCTCTGTTCTTTCTGCAGTGAGATTATTTGCTGCTAAATAATCTTTAATTGTGTTTTCATCCGATTCAAATTGATCTTTCTTACAGCTACTTGCTGCCATTGTTACCAACGCCAACAATAGAAAGAGTTGAACTGAAAACGGTTTAAAATGTAGGTTCATTCTTTTTTTCTTCCATTTTTTTACGACCAAAGGTATGATTCCAACCCAATCGTATGCTTAAATTTCTAACGTTACCTGTAGCCGCTCCTATTAAATTATCACTTACAAAATAAATCTGCTCTGGGCCTGCATTTAAACTTAAACCGGCTCCAAGATTGGTAAAATTACCTCGCATCATCGTATAACTTGCACTTAAACCAACAATTCTTCCGAATTTAGAATTCCAAGATAATGTTAAAGCTGGATAGAATTTGCGATTATAAAAACTACCATAGAACAATGCACCTGCCTTGTGTTTTTCAGTAATTTTCAATGTTCCACCAATGTAAAATTCACCCAATAAACTCGTTGTGAAATTTTGGTTGGCACTGTCTAAGGCAAAAACTTCAAGTAATGAATCTCCAAGCTCTTCTAAACCACCTGTGTATTCAGCCGAATCTCCAAAATAGTCTTTTATATCGATGCCTCTAAACTCAAAAGAAGCACCAGGATTTCTGGATTTATAATTGACTGTATTTTCCTTCCAATGTACTTGTCCCATGTCAATTAAACTCGCACTAAGTGTCAATCGGTCGTTTACATCAAAGCTTGCCCCTAAGTCAATTCCCCATCCTTTATTATCGGCACCAAACACCGCTTTAATAGGATCTGGCTCAACAGTTCCTGGACCTACATTCATATAGGAAGAAGCAGCATTTACTTTTAAATCAGATTGAATGTTTAAGGCAAATGTTTCTGGATCTGTAGTAAACTTTAAATCGTTTTTTTCTGTATTAACTGCAAATAGGCCATACACATATTTCAATCGCCCTCCTACTCGTAACCTGTCGTCTAATAAACTACGTTGGTAGCCAATTGCATATTCTCTGGTGTGAAGTACATCAACTCCCCAATCAAAATCAAAGGTTTTACCCAAGTTAGGACCACCATTTCCTTCAAATACAAATGTAAAAAAGTCGCCTGGCATGCTCACTCGAGTTTTAATTTTCTCTGTTACATTGAATGTAAAAAGGTTATCCTTTACACGAAAACCAAAATTAATCCAGTCTTGGTTTAAGCCGATATTGATGAATGTTTCTTTCTCTAAGATGCTTGATAGTTTAGTTACATCAAATGTGAAAGAATCAGAATTTGAGTTAGGTATAAATGCATCATTTATTTTCCCCAAAGCCAAGCCATTACTATTGAAATTAAAATCAATTGAAGAGAGAGCCGGCATTCCCAAATACCATTGACAATCAAGGTCTTGAGCTGGATTAGCTTGTAATCGCTGTGGAAGTGTTTCCATGTGATACAAGGTTAAATTGCTTTGTGCTTGTGCCGCTAAACTCGAAACTACTAGAAGAATTAAAATTAAGTTTTTCATAGTTCTTACAATTCTTGGTTTAACAATAATTTAGCTTGAACTCCCAGCTGTAACAACAGCCTATATTCTTCATAGAATTTAACATCCGGTTGTGAGCCGCCATTTGTTTTGGTATTAAACCGTGCTAGTACAGTTACACGATTTGCCTTCATCAGCAATTCGGTTCTGGCCGTATTAAACAAAATATCAATGGTTTTTGGATTGATGTTATTCACTTTTCCGTTTCCATCCACATCAGCAGAAGGCATAATGAGCAAATCTGATGTCAACAGTGAATCTAATATGGTATTGGTTAGCGTATCTTCAAAATATATTTGAGTTGCTATATCAACAGGGAAGCCATTTTCTGAATGCAATCGTAACATAATCTCTTCAATCTGATCTGCATCGTCTAATTCGAAATTAAACGGTTGTCTTCTTTCCACTTCGTAGTCTTTTGCAGTGCCATGTAGTGGAACTTCAATTTCAACTATTACAGATAGCTTAGAATCATCTGTAAACCAATTTCTGACTGAAGGACCAGAAGCATTGGAAATAACTTGTACTTCATATACATTTTTATGCGGTCGGTTGTTAATATATGCTGGAAGATTACTATTGTTTTTATCCAGTGTAAATGAGTCTTTTTTAGTTTGGCCAATTTCTGCCAGTGTAAGAGTAGGAACTGGTAAAGGTGATGGATATCCCGTAAGTGAAACAGTGTTAAACGAAGAGTTGGTTCCATCAAATTGGGTGATATTAGCATCTATAGGAATACCAAAGGAATTGGCAAAGACTAACTTTATCTTGGGGTCGGCTAATGTAAAACTGCCACCAGCTGAGTTCTTAAATATTGATAAGTCAACCGTTTGAACACCGTTCGAGAAATTTTCGCTTCCAAAATATCCATGGACCTCATGAAAGCCTTGATTGGTAACGTCCATTGTAAAACTTACTGCTTCTGAAGGACCAATAGGGTTTGAACCTTGTTTGGTGATCGTAAACTCGATTGTAGCATCTATTTGAGAGTGACCCTGTGGCGTTTTCGTAAAATCAGCAATGTATTCCGCGACATCGGTATTAGTAGAATTACTGTTTGGTAATGTTCCCGTATAATTTGCAGCAACCGTTTCATCAAAACTAACAGCACTTTTTTTCATTTCCGGAATGGATATTTTCATACTAACATTGTGTTGCAACGTTGTAGAAAGTGAAATTGCAATATCTCCTGATTTCAGGTACACTTTATCCATCTCATCACTATTAAAAATATAATCTAATGTTCTGTTAAAACTGACAACCACTTGACCGGTTGTGTTTAATGTAGACAATGCTCCAGCATCAAGAATAAATGTCTCTCCGTAGTTCTGATCTGTTAAGTTAAGTACGTCTTCGGCAGTTTGAGAAACAAGTTCATCACTATAAATGGCTGTTAAACTACCATCACTTTCAACACGTACATATTTTAAGTCTCCAGTTTCCTCCAAGATATCGGTAATACCCAAGTTAGAATACACTAATGGAAGAGCTATTTGAGGATTCCATTGTACTTCATTGGTCTTAGAAGCTTTATCTATGGTGTCTGTAATTTCTTTGATACAAGAACCAAAGAGCATTACTACAAACAATAATGCAAGTATTTTTTTCATCATTTAAATGGTTAATTTTGATTGATGAACAAAGTTACGTTTTCTAACCAAAAAGCCATTCACTGGATTGCAATAGGTGGCCTAATTTGTGGTTTATATGTCATTTTGGGTGCGTTTGGAGCCCACGGATTAGAGCCTCACTTGACTTCAAAAGACCTAAACACTTATCAAACTGGGTTGCGATATATGATTATTCACGGTTTAGGCTTGATTTTAATTAACTTAGCATTTGCTCAGTTTTCTAAATACAATAAATGGGTAAACTGGCTCTT
>CBDUEX010000111.1:0-5874 GCA_965366305.1 uncultured Bacteroidia bacterium
ATTATTCGAAGCCAATTAAAACAAAATATGGATGGCATATCCTAAAGAGAGTAAGCACCAGAGACCTGCCTACATTTGAAGAGTCGAGAGACCTAATCAAAAGAAAAGTAGAACGCGATAGTAGAAGTGAAATCAATAAAGAAGCAGTTATTGAGCGTATCAAAAAAGAGAATCGTTATACTGAAGTTAAAGGATTAGATGCTGTTAAAGACAAGCTGAAGCCAAGTCTAGTGCAAGGTATTGTAGATAGACCAGAAGTTACTGGAGACGTATTATTTACAATCGCCGACAGGAAGTATACCGATAAGTCATTCTATGATTTTTTAGACAAAACCGTTGGAAAAACAATTAAGACTCTCGATCAAATTATTGTAGAATACTACAAACACTTTGTGCGTGATGCTAATTTGGAATACGAAGAAGAAATCTTAGAAAAAAAGTATCCAGAGTTTAAATATATTATGCAAGAATATAAAGATGGAATCTTGCTATTTGAATTAACAGACCAAGAGGTTTGGAGTAAAGCTGTAAGTGATAGTGTGGGATTAGAAACATTCTACGCGAAAAATATCCAGAATTATAAATGGAAAGAACGTGCAGACGCTATTATCTTTAGTTGTAAAGATGCCAAAACGGCAAAAAAAGCTATGAAACTGGCGAGAAAAGGGATGTCATCTACCGACATTATTAATAAATGCAATCAGAAAGACGCTCTTGCAATTACAACTGAAAATAAGAAGTTTGAAAAAGGATCAAATGCTTTGTTAGATAAAATCGATTGGAAAACAGGCGTGTATGCATTAGGAGCTGAAAACGATCGAACAAAATTTGTTCAAATTAAAGAGATTCTTCCTCCAATGGAAAAACCGCTTGAGAACAATCTCGGTCAAGCAACTTCAGATTACCAAAACTACTTGGAGCAAATTTGGATTGAGAGCCTTAAGAAAAAGTTTCCTCTAGAGATTTATCACAACAATGTGAAAATGCTATATAACTAAATTGAAATTTCTCTTACATATAGCCCTTTGTTGTATGTTAGCTTTTACAAGCTGCTACAAAAGCCAAGATAAAGGACAGGTATTGGCTGAGGCGTATGGTAAAAAATTGTATATCGACGAATTACAAAAAGTAATTTCACCTGGGGCATCGTTCGAGGACAGTGTTTTTATGGCAAAAGAATACATCAATGTTTGGTTGAGTAAGCAAGTATTGCTGCACGAAGCCGAGCAGGTATTGTCTTTGGAGCAAAAAGATAAATCACAGCAATTAGAGCAATATAAAAATGATTTATTAATCTACGAAGTATTGAATCAATTGTCTTTAAATGAGTTAGATACCGAATTGCCTGAATCAGAATTAGAAGAATATTACAATGAAAATATCGACGAATTTGAATTAACACAAAACATTATAAAAATTAACTTTTTTAAGATCCCAAATTCCTCAGAGAACTTTGATATGTTGTGGTCTAGTTTTAAAGCAAACGATGAATCTATTAATGAAAAACTAATAAGTTTATCTGAAAAAGGAGGGAATTACTACACAGATAAAACGAGTTGGGTTTACTTTGATGATATTTTGAAAGAAATACCTATCAATACGTATAACCAAGAACATTTCTTGAATAACAACAAGCTAATCAAAGTGAAAGATGGAGACTACTCCTATTTTATTAAGATTATAGATTTTAAAATAAGAAGTGATACATCTCCGTTTTCAATGGAAGTAGATAACATTAAAAAAATTCTCTTGATGAAACGTCAACAAGAATTAATTAAAGCGATTGAAACAAATCTGATAGAAGAAGCGTATAGTAATAATAAAGTAAGAGTATATTGAAAAGAATAGTGATAATAACTTGTCTGTTTGTGGGTTTCAACGCCTTTGCTCAAATCGACGAAAAAGTACTGGATGAAATAGTAGCGGTGGTTGGAGAGAACATAGTACTGCGTTCTGAGTTGGAAGCAGAATATGTTCAAGCAAAAGCTACAACTGATTTCTATGCGGGGGATTTGAAATGTGAAATTTTGAATCAATTAATAGTTCAAAAGCTATACTTACATAAGGGAGAACTAGATAGTATTTATGCAAGTTCAGACAGGGTGGAAGCTGAAGTTGATAGAAGGATAAAATACTATACTGCTCAAATTGGTGGTGAACAAAAACTTGAGAAATACTTAGGGAAATCAATTGCCGAATACAAAGACCAAATGAAAGGTAAAGTGGAACAACAAATGATTATCCAGCAAGTTCAACAAGCCTTGGTATCGTCTGTAAAAGTGTCACCAACAGAAGTAAGAAAATATTTCAATGACCTACCAAAAGACAGCTTACCTACGTACGAAAAGGAAATAGAATTAGCTCAAATAACTAGAAGCCCAAAGCCAAATCAATTGGCAATGGATTATGCCAGAGAAAAAATAGAGAAGCTTCGAAACGATGTGGTAACAGGAAAGTATTCATTTGAATTTGTTGCTAAAACTCAAAGTGACGACAAGGGCACTGCAGTAAATGGAGGTGAATTAGGGTATTTTTCTAGAGGTCAAATGGTAGGACCTTTCGAGCGAATGGCATTTAAACTAAAAAAAGACTCCGTTTCAGAAATTATTGAGACTGAATTTGGATATCATATTTTACAACTGATAGATAGGAAAGGGGAAAAAGTAAATGTGAGACATATTCTAATTAAGCCGCTAATCGTAAAAAGTGATTACACAAAATTGGAAGATGAGCTTAATGCATTAATAATAAAACTGAAGGGAGATAGCATTACACTTTGTAATGCAGCAGCTAAGTATAGTGATGATCCATATACCAAAGATAATTGTGGATACTTTACAGATCAAGCTACAGGCTCTCAGCGTGTTCCAGTAAGTTCTATTGATCCTGCTATTCGAGCGGAAATAATTGGTCTTGATGCAGGAGAATACACAAGCCCGAAACGATATACGGAATTGGATGGTTCTATAGCTTACCGTTTTTTCTACTTAAATGGAGAGAAAGAAGCTCATAAAGCAAATCTAAAGGACGATTACCAAAAAATTCAAAATTTGGCATTGGAAGTGAAACAAGAAGAATCAGTACTCAAATGGGTAGACAGTTATAAAAAAGGTGTCTACGTTTGGATTGATGATAAATACAAGAACTGTGATGAGTTAAAAGGTTGGAAAAACCTAGCAAATTAATATGATAGATTTCTCTGATGATAAAAAGGCCGCAGACAGCCTGAGTGCCAAAGTAAAGGAACTAAAAAAAGAAATTGGTAAGGTAATAATTGGCCAACACGATGTTATTAATGGAGTTATTACTAGCATTATAAGTAATGGACATGCTCTACTAATTGGAGTTCCAGGTTTGGCTAAAACATTACTTATCAAAACAATATCAGAATCGCTAGACATGAGTTTTAACCGAATTCAGTTTACTCCAGATTTAATGCCAAGTGACATTATAGGTTCTGAGATTTTGGATGAGAATAGAAGCTTTAAATTCAATCAGGGTCCTGTATTTGCTAACATTATTTTGGCAGATGAGATCAATAGAACTCCGCCTAAAACTCAAGCCGCACTGCTTGAAGCGATGCAAGAAAGAAGCATTACCGTTGCGGGAACACAATATGAACTGCCAGATCCATTTTTTGTGCTTGCAACTCAAAATCCAATTGAACAAGAAGGGACATATCCTTTGCCTGAGGCTCAATTAGATCGTTTTATGTTTAATATGATTCTGGATTATCCTACACTAGAAGAAGAAATTAGTATAGTGAAAGCAACTACATCTTTCGAGAAATCTTCGGTTAATTCTATACTATCAAGAGAAGAAATAATAGGTTTTCAGAATTTAGTTCGTAAAGGTCCCGTTCCTGAAAACGTTTATGAATATGCAGTTAACCTAGTTGCAAAAACGCGTGCTGGCAGAGAGCTAGCAACAGAAAAGGTGAATCAATATATTGAATATGGTGCTGGTCCTAGAGCTTCTCAATATTTGATTATTGGTGCAAAAGCAAATGCTCTAATCAATGGTAAATACTCGCCAGATATTGAAGATGTACAAGTAGTAGCTAAAATGGTATTGCGTCATCGAATAGTTAGAAACTATAAAGCAGAAGCTGAAGGGATCACTTCAGATAGTATAATTGAAGGTATTTTTTAATTCCATGACTTATTTCAAGACCATATGATATTCTCGATAGTTGATATAGAAACTACCGGAGGTTCACATGGGAATAGAATTACAGAAATTGCTGTAGTTAAGACAGATGGAACCAAAATTCTAGATTCTTATGAAACGCTAATTAACCCCGAAGTTTTTATTCCAAAATCCATTACCTTATTAACTGGAATAAGCAATTCAATGGTAGAGTCTGCTCCTAGGTTTGAAGAAATTGCGGATGATTTTATGGCGTTTATTGCCGATACAGTGTTTGTAGCTCATAACGTTAGTTTTGATTACAGCATTATTAAAAACCACTACGAAGACATTGCAACTAGTTTCAACATGAAAAAACTGTGCACTGTCCGTTTAGCAAAAGGAATAATCCCTGGCTATCCTTCGTATAGTTTAGGCAAGATTTGTAAAGAACTTCAAATAGAAAATCATAGCAGACACAGAGCTATGGGAGATGCGATGGCAACTACTCATTTGTTTCATTTACTTTTAACTAAAGACAAAGAAGATTTTGTTTACTATTCCTTAAATCAATTGAATAGAGAAGCAACCTTGCCTCCTAATCTTTTGAGAGAAGAATTTGAAAATTTGCCCACAAAACCTGGAGTGTACTACCTCTTAGGAGAGAAATTAGAAATTCTATATGTTGGCAAAGCAAAGAATATTAAACAACGGATTACGACCCATTTTACCGAGAAAACTAGAAAGAAATCGGAACTGCTTCGAAAAATTCATCATGTAAGTTGTACCGAAACGGGCAACGAATTAATTGCATTGCTTTTGGAGTCTGACGAAATAAAAAAGCACTTTCCTCCTTACAACAAAGCTCAAAAATATAAGAGTCAAAATTATCATGTCTGTTATTATGAAGGACAAGATGGGGTGCTTCGTATCGATGTATTTTTAAAGAAATATGCCAATAATAGTATTAGTAGCTTTACCTCTATGGTGATGGCAAAAGACTTTCTTTATCAATTGGTTGAAAAACATGATTTCTGCCCTAAGTACACCGGCTTGGAACGTACAAAGGATAAGTGCTATTTAGGAGATGCATGTAAAGTTTGTTCTGAAATAGAAACTACTTCTGAATACAATAACCGCGTTGAGAAACTATTGGAAAACGACGAAGAAAAACAAACCTATTTCTTAATAGGGCAAGGACGGTCGAATAATGAAAAAGGGCTAATTTTTGTAAAAGAAGGCGATTATCAAGGTTTTGGTTTTGTTGAATCCGAATCCAATCTAAGCTTCGATGAAATGGTAGGAGCCATTGAGTTGTACAAAAACAACAATGATGTGAAAAGAATATTGAATGGGTTTCTAAATAATCCCTTGCCGAAGCAATTTCAACAAATCGTAGTTTCGGAATTGGCGTAAGTTCAATTTATCATCAAACTACATCCTCTTAGATCAGCGTTATCTAAACGTCCAATGACTTCAAAAGAGCCATCTTTATATACTTTACCCAAATCATCCGTCGCTATAAAACAACAGCTATTAATGTTTGCTAAGTCAATAATATTTAATGCAGCTGTTTTCCCTTCTTCACTAAGTTTAAACGGGTCATTATCAACCCGTGGGAGTACTTTCATCCAGGGAGGAGTTGAGTAAATTGCAGCTTGATTAGAATATGCCTGACTCATTAATTCTGTCATTCCATATTCCGAAAAAAGCGTTGCATTTGGAAATGCAGTTCTTAATTCGGCA
>CBDUEX010000112.1:0-5794 GCA_965366305.1 uncultured Bacteroidia bacterium
CGATTTCAGACTTTATCTGAGGAATTAAGTTACTTGGAGCAGTGATAGAAATACGCCCGTTTAAGCTACTATCCTGTATTAAAACAACCTGCACTCTGTCTTCAGCATAAACTCGGTTAAAACTAGTCAACTGCCTTTCTACCGTTGTTGTTTTACCTAACGAAGTAAAACAATCATCACGCTTCTCCTTGCTGCAAGCGACCAAGAGTATTGCTATGTAAATCCAGTACTTCATTTTAGTACTTTATAACCAACACCTATCTCAAAATAATCTGCCACTCCTCTATGAAACTTTAACGCACCACTTATTTTTATTCTTTCACCTAAATTATACCTTACACCCATACGCTGGTACATGGCATTTTTTAAAATATCTGGTTTATAGATATAAGCTCCTAACTCTCCATAAATGTCAATTTTATCGACCTTCCATTGAAATCCACCAGCAATTCCCATTTCCAGTTTATCTGAAAATCCTATAGAGTCTAACGGGTAGGTGGGGTCGTTTGCATACTTGTAAGTTTTATCAAGCATTGCATCAACTCCTATTCGCCAAGCTTTAATTGGATTTACGGTTCTTAACCCACGCAGTTGAACTCCCCAGTTATAAAAATCGATAGGATTGGCAAAGTTTCGCTGCTTTTTCGCATAAATAAGGGCTGCCTCTCCACTCCATTTCCCGGTATTTAAAATTTCTTGTGTTTCTAGAATTGGTCTCCCTTTTAGTCCAAGTCCATACCTCATAAAAATGGCTGGGATATTATATCCTAAATTAGGCACTTTAAAAGCTGCATTGGAATAATGTGAAATACCTAAGCCGTAATTGATGTATTGATTTGAATTATTAAAGCTTCGATGAAACAACATGGCAAATTGCATGCTTCCATTAAGATTACTACCGATCGCCTGATTTCTCCTGTTTTGATATACATCGAAGCTTTCTGATAAGATGGCTAAACCCGCACCCATTCGAAATTTAACATCTGTTTCCCCGATTTCAAATAAGTTAAATTTTAATGTAACCAAGCCTCCAAGTGCATGCCCTGTTTGTTCTTTTCCTAAGTTATAATACAGCAAACCAAAGCCAACTGCGGGTTTTGAATAAAACTTGCCCCATTGCGTGTGAGCTGCCTCTTCTTCATAGCTTAATTCTATTCCGAAATTATGAGCAGCTAAATTTTTGATATCTGAACGATGGGCCAGCAAAAATCCGGGAGTAACACCACCTCCGATGTAGTTCTGATATGTTTGTGCTTCAACAGATGCAAGGCAACAAAACACTAAGATATACGAGATAATTCGAATCATTTGGGGCTACCTCCATCTTCTTCTGCGATAAAGTGCATTAAAAATACCAAATAAGAGAACGAGAATAATTGGAATCACCATGTTTATTAATTGCCACTTCAATCGCTCTTTTTTAATCTTATTCTTATCTAATAAACGAAGAATTACTTCTTTATTCCTTACCTCTATTAAGTTACTTTCATCGCATAAATAATCTACACAATTTAAGAAAAATTTCTTGTTGGCAAATTCTACGGGTTGCCCAAAATTTTGAGAACCGTAACGGTCATAGCCAAGAGGATAAATTTGCCCAGTTGCTGATATTTGATTCTCTATAAGATCTCCATCACCAATTACTATCATAGAATTGTCTTCTACTTCCGTTTTATAATCAATATCGAAGGCTCGCTTTACACCCTCTCTATATTTAAAGGGGCTCGTAAACTTTCCTTCCATTAATACCGCTGCAATTTGATTTCCTTTGGTAAAATTTGACGGATCGGGTCTCACCTTTAACATATCCAATGAAATCATTACGGGATTATGTGCAACACGAGATTGCGAAGATGACCGTAAGAGCACCGTTTTTCTAATATCTTTTCGAGCCGTTGTATCAAGCGTACTGCAATATCTGCCCCATACATTTTCTAAGTTTCGAGATACCGGATTGTCATCAATAGAATTGAATAAAGGATAGAACCACCATGGCCAAAAACCAGGTCGATTTGTTTGTTGATTTATTGCTGGAATTCCGTGACTCTGAAGGTCCTGAATTAGGGTTGGCTGCACTTTAACTCCATAATTAAATAGCAAATCATCCAAGTTATGGTTGTGATTGGCCGTCATTACCCTTCCATACTTTGCAACAGAATCCATTTCGGCAATTAGGCTCTCTACTAAGAAGATCACTTTCCCTCCGTTCATTATGTACTGATCCAATACAAATTTTTCTGGTTCTGTAAATTCCAGAATTGGTTTCGCTATAATTAAACCACTGTATGTGCTAAGTTTCTTAATTAATGATTCAACGAACACACTTAGCACTGGACGATTAGGACTCGCAGCAACTTGTTTCGTAAACATCTTGTAACAATTAGAATCTGTTAGGTTAATATTTATTCTGCTTACTGCATAAAAATCATTCAATTCATTGGCTATGTCTGCTGTTTGTTCTAAGCTTAATTCGCCGTGCCCTTCTGTAAAGGCAACCTTAATCTCTCTGCCTGCAATTCCTTTTCGAAGAGCAGTACCAATTTCATACTCAAGAAGTTCAATTGAGCCATTTATCTCTTGTTCAAGTGGCTTACCAAACTCTCGTTTCAATAGATTTAAGGGATATTCTTGGCCCTTGTAAAAAACAATCCCAGCAGGAATGATGAATCTATTTGAAGCTGTTTCATCGGGTTTTACTTCAGGTTGCTCTACTCGCAACCCTTTTTGATACATTTCTTTGAGAATTTGCTCCTTCTCCTTTATTTCTTTATCGTAAAGAATATCCTGAAATTCGTAATTAATCTTACCCGACGATTCTAGTCTAAACTCATTGAGCATATCGCGAGTTGCAGACTTAAGTCGTTTATAATCAAGAGGTAGCTCGCCATCTAAGTAGATAGTGACATAAACATCTTCATCCACTTTATCTATCAAGTTTTGGGTTGATTCAGACAAGGTGTACCGCTTTTCTTTGGTAAGATCAAACCGTTTATATATAGAATCGGAAGCAATATTGATGGCAACTAAAGCGATAGCAAAAAGGATAATTCTGCCTATCATCTTAGTTCTTCTAGCTGATTTCAAACTTGTCACTTTTACCATTTTCTTCTATCTAAAACTATAAAAGTTAAACCTAAAAAACTGACAATTACAGAAAGAAAATACATTAAGTCTCGTGTATCTACAACACCTCTACTTATAGAATCATAGTGGTATTGAATGCCTAGCCATTGAATCATATGATCCAAACTGCCAAATAAGGATAAATTACTTAGCTGCTGGAAGCCTACATAGAAGAAGAAGCACAAAAACATTCCTAATATGAAAGCTATGATTTGGTTGGCAGTAATTGCGGAGGCAAAAAGACCAATGGCCGCATAACATGCTCCCAACATTATTAAACCAATGTATGAGCCCCATGTTGCACCTACATCAATATTCCCTTTTGGAAGACCTAATTGATATATGGAATAGAAGTAAAGCAGTGTTGGTAATATTGCAAAAGCTACAAGGGTTACCGCAGCTAAAAACTTTCCTAATATTATTTGAAAATCAGTTATAGGTTTGGTTGTTGCAGATATTAGGAATATAAAAATCCAAGGAGCTATAAAGAACAATACATCTAAATTGGAATACCCTAACGACAACACATTACCTTCGGCAAACACCCAGGTAAACAACCCCACTAATAAAAGAAAAACAACTATCACTACATAGGCTATTAGTGAACTTAAGAAGCTTCTGATTTCTTTTAAAAATATACTATACATTTTTTGTTAATTGTTGAAATACAGACTCTAAGCTACTCGAAACTTCCTTTTGTTCTAAGATAATTGTATTATTTTCTAACGCATATTTAAACAGGATTTCTGGTAAATTTATTTTTTCAGTTGCAGCTATTTCATATGAATTATCTGCTCTTTCGTTTACGCTAATAATGCCTTCATTTCGTTTGAGGCTTTCAGCAGATACGGCGTCTCTAAAACGTACAATCATTGTGTTTGATTGCTTACCCATTTTAGACTTAAGTGCCTTTACATCACTATCGGCTACAATTTTTCCTTTATTAATAATCACCACTCGATTGCACATCGCTTCTACTTCTTGCATAATATGAGTAGACAATAAAATTGTTTTGTCTTTGCCTAAAGAAACAATTAGTTGACGAATTTCAGTCATTTGATTTGGGTCTAATCCAGAAGTTGGCTCATCCAAAATCAATACATCAGGGTCATTTATCAATGCTTGTGCAATGCCAACACGTTGTTTGTATCCTTTAGATAATTGTCCTATTTTTTTCTTTCGCTCCAGCGTTAAGCCTGTTACATCTATGATGTTATTGATTACCTCTTTGGCATTCTTTATCCCATACATGTTCGCATTAAACTGCAAATATTCAGATACATACATATCTGTATACAATGGGTTTAATTCTGGCAAGTAGCCGATACGTTGCTTCACCTCTAGTGGTTTTTCAGCCACATTTAAGCCAAGAACTTCTGCTCTTCCTGATGATGCAGGAATATACCCACTAAGAATCTTCATTGTGGTGCTTTTGCCCGCACCATTGGGCCCTAAAAACCCTACTATTTCTCCTGCTTCAATTGAAAACGAAATAGAATCTACTGCTTTTTGAGAGCCATATATTTTTGTAAGATTTTCTACTAATATCGACATCTACTGATGGTCTATCATAACTTTAAAAGTAAGCGTTATATTGTCCTTATGTAGGATTACATGGTAAAGACCACTTTCGTAATCACTAACAGACAATCTTAATGAATTAGAAGCAGCTATTTCGCTATGGACCATTTTCCCTTGAACATCTACTATTTCAATTCTTGCTCCAATAATATTTCCATCGGTAACTAAATTCAAAGCTGCATTCGCAGGATTAGGATACATTTCAATTTTACTTCCTTGCAAATAATGAACACTTGCAGATACTGTAACTACAATTGTATCTGAGCCTTTACATCCGTTGTTGTCTGTAACTTCAACAAAGTAGGTGCCAGAAGCATCTACACTAATTGATTCACTTGTTTCAGACGTACTCCAATTGTAATTTGAATATCCACTACCTGGACTTAACAATAAAGAATTTCCAACAGCGATGGTTGTGTCATTTCCTAAAAATATAGTTGGAAGAGCATATTCTTCTACACTAATAGTATCGGTATAAGAACATTCGCTTGCATTGGTAACCGTTAAGTAATATTTGCCAGTTCCTGTAGCAGTAAAAAACTGTTGATCACTTCCGTTGAACCATAAATACTCTAATCCGGTAGGTCCTTGTAGTACAAGGTTTCCTCCATCACAAAAGCCAGTATCAATACCTAGGTCAAAGATTGGAGCAGCTAACATTGTAAGTTGAATAGTGTCGTAACTCGGACAACCAAAACTATTATATGCTTCTAACCAATATGTGCCTCCAGAAGTAACGTCAATAGTGTAATTGCTTGAAGCAGTGTCGTTCCAAATATAGCCACTTAATACTGTTGGCCCGATGATTGAAAATGCCTCACCTTCACAAAACGAAGTGTCTGGACCAAGAGTAAATGTTGAAGAAGGATTTGTTAATATTTGTATTTCGTCTGATGCAACACAACCAAAGTTGCTTGTAACCTCTAAAGTATGTATTTGTGAAACACTGGTTGTATAAGTATTTGAACTACTGTTTGTGCCATTCCATTTGTAATTACTCATACCTGAAGGACCTGTTAAGGTAATGGCTAAATTCTCACAAATAGTTGTATCGCTCCCCAAATTAAAGATTGGCAGAGGTTTAAGATCT
>CBDUEX010000113.1:0-5789 GCA_965366305.1 uncultured Bacteroidia bacterium
CAATCAAATGCTAGAGCTTAAAGTAAATAGTTCGGTTAGACATATAAAAGATTATGAAGAAGAATCTTTAACGGAACGAGAAGTTGTTGTTTCGCAACATTGTTATGGATGCACAGCAGGTGCAGGAAGCAGTTGTCAAGGTTCGGTATCTTAATTATCTGAGTTCATGAGAAAGCAGACAGATTTAAAAAAACTACTTATCGTTTTTGTAAAAAACATAAAACAAGGCGAGATTAAAACAAGATTGGCTGCAACTATTGGAAATCAAAAAGCCATTCTCATATATAATCAGTTGATAGACATCACTGAAGCTGCAACAATGAATCTAAACATAGAAAAAAAAATATATTATTCTAATTTTATCGAAGAGGTAAAGTGGCCATCTGATTCTAAAGCAGTTCAAGAGGGAACTGATTTAGGCAAACGTATGGAAAACGCCTTTGCTGATGGCTTTAAAGATGGATATGAGCATATCGTTTTAATTGGTTCTGACTTGCCAGATATTTCTCAGAAAATAGTGGAAGATGCGTTTACTCAATTAGAAACAACAGAGGTAGTTATTGGTCCAGCAGAAGATGGAGGCTATTATTTGATTGGGTTAAATCAACTGCACCCATTTATTTTTAAACATAAACCATGGAGTCAATCAAATTTACTGGAAGTGACTATTGGAGAATTGAAAAAAGAAAAAGTAGTGTACTCGCTATTAGATGTTTATAACGACGTGGATACTTTTGAAGACTTAAAAAGTTCTTCTTTGTATTCTGTATATGATAGAAACAATTCAACAATGGACATATGATTGATTTAATTCAAAAAGCAACAACATTCATACAAAATCAAGGAGTTGATCAGCCTGAAATAGGGGTAATACTGGGAACCGGTTTAAGCAAGTTTTTAGACCAGATAAAGATAGTACGTGAAATTGAGTATGCCGAGATACCACATTTTCCAACAGCAACAGTTGAATTTCACGAGGGTAAACTTGTTTTTGGCGAACTGGCAGGTAAAACCATAGTAGTTATGCAAGGGCGTTTTCACCTTTACGAAGGATATACATTACAAGAAGTAACTTTCCCGGTTAGAGTATTAAAAGCATTAGGCATTCACACTTTGTTGGTGTCCAATGCGGCAGGAGCGATAAATCTATCCTTTAAAAAAGGAGAATTAATGTTGGTAGAAGATCACATCAATCTTCAAGGGAGTTCGCCGCTTGCTTTTAAAGGTGCTAAGGAACATGGTGATCGTTTTGTAGACATGAGTGAACCTTACAATTTCGCTCTTATTGAAAAGCTGGAGGATATTGCTAAATCTAAAAATATTCCTTTAAATAAGGGAGTCTATGCCAGCGTGGTTGGTCCGCAATTGGAAACTAGAGCGGAGTATAAAATGCTAAAAATGCTGGGAGCAGATGCAGTTGGGATGAGCACAGCTCCAGAAATCATTGTAGCCAAGCAATTGGGTTTAAAAACTGCTGCAATTTCGGTATTAACGGACGAATGTGACCCCAAAAATTTAGAACCAATCGATATTCCAGAAATAATGAGGATAATTGGAAAAGCAGAACCGCAAATGGTAACGCTATTTTCAGAATTGGTAAAAGAATTGTAGTTTCTGCTGCAGATCAATAGATAGAAGGATACTTCCTTATGATAGCCGTCGGCAATTGACTTAGAGAAGATAATTCACGATAAGCTAGTGTCTAATGATGAAAGTGCCCATGATTTTTAGACGTAGAAAAATTGAAATTTGCAATGAGGTTAAATTGGTTGAAATTAACAGCATTATGTTGATCAATAATTGGAATATTACGGCTCAATGCTCTTCTGTGAATATAGAGCAAACGGAGCTGTAATCCTTCTAACTTGTGCATGAACGTATACGAGCAGTCAACATTAAATTGGTCGTACGATGGCATCAAATACTTATTGTATAGAGCATTGTTTTTTGTCAGCATTCGGTTCCAATCTAATTGTACACCTACTCTTTTAATTTTTTTGATACCAGTAAAACCAATACTGGTAGCATTTCCCTGCCCTTCAATTTGACTTCTTGAAATGTAAGTGTAACTCGGGTCTACACCAAATTCCCTAGGAAATAGAAATCTGCCTGAACTCAAAACATGGGTTGCATTTATCCGTGCATCACAAAAATTAAAGTGATACCCCAATCGAGCACTGAGTAAATGAGTACGTTCTGTTGCAAGATGGAAAGTATTGTCTGAATTTAGGTTACCACCATTATTCAAAGGAGTTTGATATAAATACAAAAGACCACCATAGAACCCTGTATCTTTTTTTAAATCCAACTGGATAAGTGTACTATTTGAGATGTTTTCCAAAAAATAGTTCCAAGCGTTTAAACGCACAGCTTGAGCAGGGCTCCATTCATGTCCTAGAACGCCAAGTCCTTCAGATGAAACATGCTGATAATAGGTTGCTTCATCTCCAAGTGTAGTGTATCCATTGTCGTACAATCCAATGGCATCCGCTATTGAATACCAATGTGTTGTAGATCGCGGTGAAGCTTTATTGAACCAAGCACCTGTTAATTTATGGGAGTTAAGCCGGACATCTATTTTGAAACCTGAGAACACCTTTGGTTTCATTCGACCATCATGTAAACGTACTAGTGGACTTTCAATTTCCATTTTACCATATGTAAGTGTTAGATGCTTTCTTTCATATTTCAAGTACAACTCCTCCAGCCGGTCTAAATCTGTAAAGTTGCCTTTGTGTTCAATATCGAATAATTGAAGCTCGTATAGCGAATGCTTTTGAGCATTAGAATCAAGGGCAAGCAAATCATTGGAAAAGGCACGATAAACGAAAATACCATTCAATGCGATGGAGAATCCTTTGTAAGGAAGTGTTTCGTAGTGGATAGATGCCCCTATTGCATTTGCATAGTAATCATTTAAATCACCGTTGTTTATTGTGGCCATTGTAAAGTCTCTTATTTGACCAGAAAGGATACCCTCAGAAAAATAATGAAGGACGTTCTTCTCTTCCTCAAGATGTTTTTGTGCTAATGCAGCAGAAACTACCATAGTGCAAATAACAATTAAAGAAATTCTGATGTTCTCCATTTCAAAAAATACAACTAGACATTGCTCAAACTTTATAATTTGAGCCAAATTCTATCTCCCACAAAAAAATAGCTACTCATGTATTTAATAAGTAACACGTGTTACCCCCAAGGACAATTTATGCAAAAATCAAGGAAAAGGGGCGGTGGATTGAATGATGTACAAAATACGAGTGATAAAAGAATCGCAACAATTATGATATAAGCTAAAGCTCCAACAATTCTATTTTATTTCTTTTCAAATGAATAATGTTTTGATTTTCCAGTTTTTTAAGTAATCGAGAGATGACTACTCTCGAAGAATGCATATCATAGGCAATGTCTTGATGACTTATATCGAGAAGTCTTGATTTTTTGATTAATACTTGATCCTTCAAGTATTTTCTAAGACGTTCACCCATATTGTCAAACGCCAATTCATCGACAGATTGTAAAAGCTCATCAAACCGATGATTATAGCTCTCAAACACATACTTTAACCAACTATCATAATGCTGAATCCACTTTTTGTTATTTTCAGGAGGGACAGTTATATACTTAACACCAGTCTCTGCAATGGCTCGTATAACTGATTTTTTATTCTGAAGGCAGCATGTTACTGTCATAGAGCAGGTGTCTCCTCTTTCAAGATAATACAGGGCTATTTCGTCTCCATGGCGATCTTGTCTAAGTATTTTAATGGCTCCTTCAATTAGCAGAGGCATGGCATTAATTTTATCGCCATAATCCAGAATTACAGTGTCTGAAGCAACAGAATGATAAGTCCCTTTTTGTCTAATTTCTTCTAATAATTCTGGTTCAAACAAAAATCCATAACATTCAAGAAGCTCGTTATAATGGGCGTCATTCATGTTAGCAAGATATTAAATATACAAGAAATCACAAATATCTTCTGCGGAATGATGAAAGTTATGAATCAACTTTGCAACCTAATAGCACAATTTAAAGGCAAGCTATTGAATTACCTAAGTTCATTATCAGATGTTTCTGACTAAAATGTTCTGATGAGTATTCGCTTCATTCAGTTCAATAAGTCGTTGCTGGTCTAACATAGAGGGTTCTTTAAAAAATCCGAGAAATTTTACCTGATAGTTATCCAAAAAACATTGACAAACAACAATTTATGTCGTGAATTAGCAGCCTCGCCAAGAATCCCTCCTCCGCTCTGCTAAGGCGGGTAAACTTCAATTCTCGAGAGGCACTATTGTTTAAATACCCTCGCCGCAAAATAGCGGTAAGGGCATTTTAAGTAGAGGGAACAGGACTATTATCGAACTTTTGACGTGGATTTAAGTTAAAAAAGAAGCGAAAGTCTGTTAATGAACTTTGGAATTCTGACGTATATTATCCTGCAACGTTTATTTAATGTCATGGGTCTATAATTAATAGACCATGCAAAAACTAATTCTTCTTTCTCTTTTTATAATAACCACATCCGTATCTAAAGCACAACTAGTAACTATTCCAGATAGCAGTTTTTTGTCCTTCTTAGAACTTAATTTTCCTAGTGCTGTTGTTGTTTCTACATATTTGGACACTTCAGCCGTAGAAATTACTAAAGAAACTAGTATTGATTGTAGCGGTTTAAACATTAAAGATTTATTTGGAATACAATTTTTTGACTCTCTTAAAGAACTTAAATGCTACGACAACCAATTGACTTATCTTCCAGCATTACCTAATTCTTTAACTCTTCTTTATTGTTGGTCTAATCAACTAAGCAACCTTCCTGAATTGCCTAGTTCGTTGGAACAGGTGTCTTTGTCAAAAAATCAATTAACAAACTTACCCTCATTGCCAAGTTCTGTGAAAATTTTAGAATGTGGAAATAATCAGCTAACTAAGCTTCCATTATTACCAATTTCCCTTGTATCTATTCATTGCGAGGATAATCAACTAACAAACCTTCCAAAATTGCATGATTCTATAGTTGTGCTTCTTTGCAACAACAATCAATTGACAGAACTTCCGGACTTGCCTGAATCTTTGTTGCGTTTAAATTGCAGCGAAAATCAGTTAACTAGTTTGCCATTCTTGCCTAGTGAGTTAATATCTGTTAATTGTAGTTCTAATCAACTTACGAGCCTTCCAACATTGCCAAGTTCATTGGAATTGCTAAGTTGTGTTAGCAATCAGTTAACTACCTTACCTTCTTTAAACAATTCTTTAGAGTGGTTAAGTTGTACTAATAATCAGTTAACCATCTTACCCGATCTGCCAAGTTCATTAGAACGATTGTATTGTGATAGCAACCATTTAACCACCTTACCTTCTTTAAATGATTCTTTAGAGTGGTTAAATTGTAGTAATAATCAGTTAACCACCTTACCTGCTTTAACTAATTCTTTGAGATACTTAAATGGTGGTTTCAATGACATAATTGAAGTAGATATTTCTAAAAATTTAAAATTGTTTAGTCTATTGTTGAATGACAATGCTTTATTGAAGCTAAATGTAAGAAATGGAAATAATAAATACTTGGATTTAAATACAATTAGGAATCCAAATTTGAAATGTATTACAGTAGATGATGAAGAATGGAGCATGACTAATTGGACGTCTAATGTTGATTCCATGACAGGATTCAGTGAGAACTGTCTTGCTTCAATCTTTAATCCATTAGTTAAGTTTACCATATGTCCCAATCCAAGTAGCGATATTATTCATTTACAAAACATCAATAGAGGACACATAACCATTTA
>CBDUEX010000114.1:0-5775 GCA_965366305.1 uncultured Bacteroidia bacterium
ACTTCTCCATTTTTTACAACAAGCAACCGAATTGCTATGCCAACTACAGCGATAGAAAGCACAGCTAAAATTAATCCTAAAACAATGTAAAAACTCATAGATTTTTTAGTGGTACAAAGATATAACAATTCAAATAGAATAACTGTTTGGAGCAAGACATTTCACTTGGTTCGTCAGGTATTAAGTACATACTAGTCTTGTATTATATCCATAAAACTGCCATTTTTACCGATAAAATAAGGCGTGAAACTTTTTGGCATTATATTCGTAGTGTTGTTAATAGTATGACTATTATGCAAAAACTAAGAAAAATCGGTAAACCCACATTGGTAATAGTTGCATTACTGCTACTAAACATTGGTGCCTTCAGTATTCTTTCAACTGGCATCAAACAAAATCAAGAAGATGTTGCTCAAATCTCTACCACAACAGAATCTAACACCTATTTTAAGTCAGGTGTAGATGTGCTGAGCTGGAGTTATACATTACTGAAATATTTCAGACAGTAAATCTTTATTAATAGATATAAAATGTCTTTTTAGCCATTCTATATCCAAACCCATATTTCTTTCTTTAATTTTGATTCAAATATTTTATGTCTCAAAACAAAGGCTCGTTTGTAAACAGTAAGCTATATCAATGGCTCACGCGTTACAATATCCATCATTACCTGTTATGGATTTTGTACTTCCTGTTTTGGGTCTATGTATTGAGTCCTGGTACAAGCACGTTAAGCTACTACCTCAATTCCGCAGTTATTGTGGCTATTCATGCCATTGTAAGTTATTTTAATATTTATTTTCTGTTTCCAGTTTATCTGCAAAAGCGGCATTACCTGCTTTATTTTGTTGCCATAGTTCTCACTATCTTTCTAGGTACTTTTATAGAATCAGGCGTCTTTTTTATCTTAGACACCATAGCTGTAGAAAGTAAATCGGAATTGTTATCCTTACGCTTCTTTTTAACTACATCCATGGCAATTGCGTATACCGCAGCCATCACTATGTGTTTAAAGCTGGTGAAGCACTGGTACGAAAAAGAACGCTTGGCCAAAGAGTTAGAAAAACTCAATACCGAAACGGAGCTTAAGTACCTTAAATCTCAAATTAACCCACACTTCTTATTTAATAGCCTAAATAGTATTTACTCGTTAGCACTGCAGAAATCAGATCTTGCTCCAGAACTTATTTTAAAGCTGAGTGATATCCTTCGGTATATTTTATATGAAGGAAGCGAGAAGAAGGTTAGTCTGTCTCAAGAAATCAAATACCTTAAAAGTTATTTAGAACTGGAAAAGGTGAGGCATGGAAGTCGCATGGAGCTGGAGATTGATATCCAAGGAGAAACAGAATCCAAAGAAATTGCCCCAATGTTATTGATACCGTTTGTAGAGAACAGCTTTAAACATGGGTTAAGTAAAGATATTGCCAAAGGCTATGTGAAAGTGAGTGTAAATGCAAAAAATGAAGATTTGCATTTTGAAATAATAAATAGCAAGCCCGTGAATGGCAGTGAAATAAAAAAGAATAAAGATTATGCAGGC
The DNA here is from genome assembly GCA_965366305.1 of uncultured Bacteroidia bacterium. Classification (GTDB taxonomy): domain Bacteria; phylum Bacteroidota; class Bacteroidia; order NS11-12g; family UBA9320; genus UBA9320. The sequence continues at coordinate 1,544 of CBDUEX010000114.1, forward strand.
GGAATTGGATTGTTAAATGTTCAAAAACGATTAGACCTGTTGTATCCCAATAAACACTCCCTCAACATAGCAGGAAGTGACCATGAATTTAAAGTAGAATTAGACATTAAACTAACATAAATAATATGAACTGTATAGCCGTAGATGACGAACCTTTAGCATTAGACATAATCGAGAATTATGTAAACAAGCACCCCGATTTAAACCTTGTAGCACGTTGTAATAACGCTGCAGAAGCAAGTGAAGTACTAAAAACCCGAAAAGTAGATTTGATGTTTTTAGACATTCAAATGCCTGAAATTAGTGGATTAAATTTTGTGAAATCATTAGAGAAAAAACCTCTTTTTATGTTTACAACTGCATATCCAGATTATGCCGTTGAAGGTTTTGAATTAGATGCCATCGATTACTTACTTAAACCAATTGCTTACGACAGGTTTGAGAAAGGAGTTGAAAAAGCAAAAGAATATTTCCGAATGCAAAAAGATTCGGACATTGTAGAAACTGATTTAGAGAACGAATTCATTTTTGTTAAAGCGAATCAGAAATTGATTAAGTTGGCATATAACGATATTTATTATGTAGAGGCTTTTGCCGATTATGTAAAAATATTTTTAGCAGACAAAAAAATTGTAACACTTCAAACCATGAAAAACATGGAAAAGAAGTTACCTGCAGAAATGTTCTCAAGAGTGCATCGATCGTTTATTGTAAATAGAAATCATGTTGAATCATTTTCAACTTCCATGTGTGAGGTAAATGGTATTCGAATTCCAATTGGAAAGAATTACAAAGACGGTTTTGTTCAAATAATGAAAGCAAATAATATCTTATAAATGGATAAAAGGCTGGAAGCTTTTAAACGCTTACTTGATATAATGGATGACCTAAGGGAAAAATGCCCTTGGGACAAAAAACAAACCAATGAAACACTTCGCTATTTAACCATTGAAGAAACATATGAGTTGAGTGACGCATTGTTGGCAGATGACAATGAAGAAATCAAAAAAGAGCTCGGAGATTTGTTTCTACACCTCGTTTTCTATTCTAAAATAGGAGAAGAGAAACAAGCGTTTACAGTTACCGATGTGCTCAATTCTGTTTGTGAAAAATTGATTTCAAGACATCCTCATATTTATGGTGATGTAGAGGTTGCAGACGAAGAAGAGGTTAAACAAAATTGGGAGCAGCTTAAATTAAAAGAAGGGAATAAGTCTGTATTGGGTGGAGTTCCAAGTTCATTACCAAGTTTGGTTAAGGCAATGCGAATGCAAGATAAAGCGGCTCAAGTTGGCTTTGATTGGCCTAATAAAGAGCAGGTTTGGGATAAAGTAGAGGAGGAGTTAACTGAATTTAAAGAAGCGAAAACAATAGAAGAAAGCGAAGAGGAGTTTGGGGACTTGGTTTTTAGCTTGGTCAACTATGCTCGATGGAAGAAAATAAACCCAGACGACGCCTTAGAACGCACCAATATTAAGTTTAAATCACGCTTTGAAGCAATAGAAGCTTTTGCTAAAGACAAGGGAATTAAAATGCAAGATATGACCTTGGCAGAAATGGATGAAGTATGGGAGAAAGCAAAAACAAAGCAACAATAATTGCCTCACTTCACAAGTTAATACCATTGAAAGTTCTATTTTGGCAGCATATTTGATACTATATAACTAATGAGAATACCGTTTTCCTTTGTAGCATTATTTGCACTAACTTTTTCTTTGATTGCACAAGATGCACCACTGGACAATACCAACTATCTTTCAGATATTCAAACGGTTATTCTTCAGAAAGACATTCAGATTTATGATCCATCTCCAATTATTAGTTTAGGAAGTAATGAAAAGTTGAAGATTTCCTTTGATCAACTGAAGCCCAACAACGAGTTCTTTAACTATACCTTTATTCATTGTGATAGCAAATGGCAACCATCCGACTTGCAGCAGATGGAATACATTACAGGAAGATTAATGGGGGACATTACCAACTTTAAATTCTCAACCAATACCTATCAAAAATATACACACTACAGTCTTACGTTTCCTCAAGAAGGAATGGAATTGACAAAATCAGGAAATTATATTCTAAAAATATTCAAAAACTTTGATGTAGAAGATGTGGTTTTAACCAGACGTTTTATGATTGTAGACAATCAAACTTCAATTGAAGGAACAATTAAAAGTGCCACCAATTCCGAGTTTCGGTTTTCGCATCAGGAAATTGATTTTGATGTAAATTATGAAGGCTTCGATATTCCCAATCCATTCTTGGATGTGAACGTAACTATTTTGCAGAACAACAGTTGGAACAATGCTATTTACAGTTTAAAACCACTTTTTGTGAATGGGAATGTGTTGAATTTTAATTACGAAGACAAGAATCTATTTCCAGGTACCAACGAATTTCGTTTTTTTGATATTCGTTCGTTGCGATTTTTTAGCAGCCAAGTAGTAAAAAAGTATGTCGATAGCGTTCAAAATGTTGTGCTAAGTCCAGATGAATTGCGATCACATTTAAACTATGTACGTTGGTTGGATTACAACGGAAAACGCGACATCCTCAATAAAGATGGAGTGAACATTGTGGAAGATGGAGATTATGCTAAAGTGCATTTTTACTTAAAATCAAAGGATAAAACAGACCTAGGTGACATCTACATCTACGGCGAATTAAGCGACTGGCAGTTGAAAGAAGAATTTAAAATGAAATACTGGCCAGATTATCAAATGTATTCAGGTTCAGCTTTGTTGAAACAAAGCTATTATAACTACCATTATGTGATGAAGGATAAAGAGGGCAATCTCGAATACAGCTTCACTGAAGGAAATCACCAAGAAACAGAAAACGATTACACCATATTGGTGTATCATAAAAACCAATTTTATCAATACGATGAATTGATTGGAGTTTATTATCGTAATTCTAATACACTTTCAACCAAATAAACTTTTTTTTTAGAGCTACTTATTTATTTTCGTCTTGATTGACATGGATAAAGATTTAGTCTATAAAATAGCTCTTACTCAAATACCCAAGATTGGATCTGTAACAGCAAAAAGCTTAATTGGCTATTGTGGAGGCGTAGAGCAAATTTTTAGCAAGTCAGAAAACTTTCTTCAAAAAGCACCAGGTGTTGGGTCAATAATTGCCAGATACATAAAGGAATTCAACGATTTTTCTGAGGCTGAAAAAGAAGTTGAGTTTATTAAAAAGAACAAGATAAAGCCGTTGTTTTTTTTAGATAAAGAATATCCATTCCGATTAAAAAACATTCCAGATTGTCCTATCGTGTTATATACCAAAGGAGAAGCAAATCTTTCACCAGAGAAATGCATAGGAATAGTTGGAACAAGACAGATGACCGAATATGGCAAACAATTCACTCGCCAGTTAATCAAAGATTTGGTGCCGTATAATGTAACGATTGTAAGCGGCTTAGCTTATGGAGTAGATGTATTAGCACACAAAGAGTGCTTAAGAAATAATGTAAAGACTTTAGGTGTAGTTGCACATGGTTTAGATCGATTATATCCTATTGTACATTCAAAGATTGCAAAGGATATGATTGCCAATGAAGGGGCCGTCATTACCGAATTTGTTTCAGAAACAATTCCCGATAGAGAAAACTTTCCAAAGCGAAACCGCATTGTTGCCGGAATGGTAGATGCGGTGATAGTTGTAGAATCGGCAAAAAAAGGAGGTTCATTAATTACAGCAGAATTGGCTAATCAATACAACAGAGATGTGATGGCCTTGCCTGGCAATATTGGGAATCCCTTTTCCGAAGGATGCAATTATTTAATTAAAAGTCATAAAGCAAACGTTATCGAAAGTGCTTCGGATTTGGTGCGGTTAATGAATTGGGATGTTAAAATTGAAAAGAGCAAGCAATCTCGTTTATTTGTACAATTAAATGATAATGAAGAAGTTTTGATGGGGTTAATACGCCAAAACGGTGAGATAGGAGTAGATCAGCTTATGGCAAATTCGGGATTTAGCAGCAGCACGCTTGCCATTACATTACTAGAATTAGAAATGAAAAACTGCTTAACAACATTACCCGGCAAAAGATATCAAGCGTTATAATGGAAAGCATAAGAAAGTCAGATTTCGATTTTAATTTACCAGAAACAGCCATTGCTAAATATCCATTGGCCAATCGAGATGAATCAAAATTGCTAATCTATAAAAACGGCAAATCATCAGTGGATAGCTTTACCAATTTGCCTTCTTATTTG
>CBDUEX010000115.1:0-5760 GCA_965366305.1 uncultured Bacteroidia bacterium
TTTTAATTGAGTATTGTGTGCAAATGCATCTTGTTCCTCTCTGCTAATACCATATTTTTCAACTACATTTTCTGCAGTTTCTCCCATGGCATAGGGAAAATACATTTTTGATAACTTTGGGTTTATAAATCTCCAGCCAATAGATGTATCATACACCTTGTTTGATCTGCTGTAAGCACTTTCGGCCTTTGGCAAAACAAATGGTGCTCTGCTCATACTCTCTACTCCTCCTGCGATAAACATATCGCCATATCCAACAGCAATGTTTTTAGCGGCATCCGCAATTGCTTGAAGACTTGAGGCACATAATCTATTTAGTGTAAGACCTGGAACAGTTACTGGTAAGCCCGCAAGAAGTAAACTCATTCGAGCAACATTTCTATTGTCTTCTCCGGCCTGATTTGCCGCACCTAATAATACGTCTTCAATTTCATTTAAATCAATCGAAGGATTTCTAGCCACTAATGCCTTTATAACATCAGCTGCTAAATCATCCGGTCTAACAGGAGCTAATGTTCCTCCAAACTTCCCAACAGCTGTTCTAGCTGCATCTACTACAAATGCTCGTTTCATTGCGTGCAAAAATAGTACTAATCTATCGTTTTATTGATTAAGGTGTACAGCGGGTGATCTGTCTTTAAGTTTTCCTTGATGAAAGCCTTATCTTTAATTGTATGACTGTTTTCTATTAAAAAACTGGGAGCCTTTGTTTCAACCATGAAACGATGATACCGATATTCAACATTAGTAGGATCCTTAATTATTAAGCTATTTAATAGCTTGTATCCTTTATTAAATGAACTGTACTTTGTATAAGGATTATTGGAAAACTTTGCTTTAAGACATAAAAATGCCCCGTAATAACACTCTTCGTCATTCGTACGGGATTTCTTACCTGCCAACTCCTCTACATAATTCAGTATTGCGGATTCATCCTGTTTTTCATATGCCGTTCGATACTGAGAAATATCGGTTGGTACACTAAAAAACGATATGATTAATAAAAGTAATGACATCACTACATTAACAATAATACCCAAAAAAAGATTGCTTGAACGAGGATAATCCAGTAGCCTTTATAGGTTACTTTGGGTTTGTAAAGCATCAACTGAAAAAGAAACGCCAAGCCAAACCAACAGATATAATTGAACACCGGAATTTCTCCACCATTCCACCACCACCATCCAAAACGAATAGCTACCGGCTCCAATAAGAAGTCGAAAGCTGTTACTAATAAAGCAGCCAATGCTGAAGCAGCTAAATTATTGTTTGTAACCAGATTCACAAAGCTTCTACTTGCAATGCACAACATCACCCAGTTAAACGCTATAATAATTGGAACACCCTCATATTTTGGACCTAGGGCAGTTCCGTATTGATATTCGCCAAATAACCACCCTTTGTTTACGCCGATGTATTCCGCTAAGAAAGAGCCCACTAAAATGATTATTAATGGAATTATTTTACGTCTTGCCCAACTTAATTCTTCTAAGAAAACCAACACAAAGCTATAGGCTAGCATCAGAGGCGTTAAGCTTAAAAATAGGCTTCTGGTTACAGGAAGTAAAATGCCTATTAGTCCCACTGCATATGGAACGAGAAGGAGTGTGAAGAAATTCTTTTTAACGTAGGTTGTAATCACTTTTAACTTTATCTGTTGCAATTTTAGCTGATAACAAACACAAAGGTATTCCCCCTCCAGGATGTACACTTCCACCACAGAAATATAGTCCTTTTGTTTTTTTACTAAAATTTGGTTGACGTAAAAATGCGGCTAATCTATTATTTGAGCTTGAGCCATATAAAGCTCCTTTGTAGCTACTGGTATTTTGGAATATTGCTCTTGGTGTTAGCATATGCTCCACCTCTATTAATTCTTCAATGTCCACTTCCAAATGTTTCGATAACTTGGCAAGAATACTAGCTCTTGCTTGTGGAATCAGTTCATCCCAGTTTTGATTTTGAACTGCCGGTGCATTTACCATTACAAACCAGTTTTCTCCATATTCTGGGGCATCATTTGATTTTATTTTACTACTAATATGCACATAAACTGTTAAATCATCCGCTAAACTATGCTGTTTAAATAGGGTGTCGAACTCTTTCTTGTAATCTCTGGAGAAAAAAACATTGTGCACATCCAATGCAGGAAACTTTCTATTTACCCCCCAATAAAAAATTAAAGCTGAACTTGAAGGCTCGTAGGATTTACGTTTAACTGGTATCAATCCGCTAAAAGGCCCTTTCGATGCTGCTGCAACATCCATATTGCAAAATACTAAATCTGAATAATGCTCTTTATTTAATCGAAATCCATCCGTTATCTTTTCTACTCGAGTTACAGCATAATTAAAATGAAACGTTGCTCCCAAATCTTTCGCTCTAGTAAAAAGGTTGGTAGCAATAGACCGCATCCCATTTTTTGGGAAAAATGCTCCAAATCCAAATTCATAATGGGGAATTACATTTAAAGTAGCCGGAGCTTCGTAGGGATTTGAACCATTATATGTAGCATAGCGATTGAAAAATTGCGTAGACTTAGGATTCACAAATGCTGTTTCATTTTCTGCATTCATGTTCTTAAATATCTGAACTTTAGGTAGTTGAATGAAGCTCTTTAATGTTTTTAGATTTAAATAAGTAGATAATCGATGCAATGATTTCTCAAGAAAAACATGATTAGTGATGTTATATTTCTGTTTACTCTTCGCTAAAAACGTTCTAATATTTTGCTTGGGTTCGCCGAGAACTTTCTCAAATTCATCTTCCAGTTTACCTTGGTCAGCGTATGCCTTTAAGTTGGTACCATCATCCCAATAGTAATTACATACAACATCTAACTTGGTGTACGCGAAGTTGCTACCCGAGTTATTCCCTAATTCTAAAACTTCATCAACAAAATGGGGCATGGTAAATAGAGAAGGACCCGTATCAAACCGATAGCCATTTTTTGACCACTCTCCCATTTTCCCCCCGTAGGTTTCATTTTGTTCAAACACTTCTACTTCAAAGCCCAAATGAAGCAGTCTAATAGCACTTGCTAGTCCTGCAATTCCTGCACCTACAACAATTGCCCGTTTCTTATTTTGAGTATCTTTCAAAATGTTAGCAAGTATATTATTTCTTCGTCTAAATGTGAACACTTAAACTTGATATATGTTTACTTTTGCTTCATGATACAACGACCTCAAACATTGTTTTATCTTGCAATGCTTGCAATAAGCGTAATGTTACTCTTTTCCGACACCGTTTTTTATACAGCTACTAATGGAGATACAGAATCTGTATCTGTGGAATACAATGAAACTGAATTAATAGCAGCTGATGGATCTTCAAAAGAGAAAAACACCTTACTGGTAGGTTTTTTGGGAGCAATAGGAGTTCTTGCTTTTGTAAGTATGATTATGTTTAAGAACAGAAAGCTTCAAACATTACTATCAGGATTTAATTTTCTATTTATTTTAGGGCTAATTGTTGTAATGTACTTGAACAGCTTAAACATTAAGTTTTTTGAGCAAGGTGAAAGTAGCTTTACTTTTTATGCCTTATTGCCCATGTCGTATCTCTTCTTTAACTTCCTAGCAATGAGAGGAGTAAAAAAAGACGAAAAACTAATTCGGTCTATGGATAGACTTAGATAATTTGAAATTACTCGAAGTACATAATTTTTCTGTTTCATTTAAAATTGATAAAAAAACTACTTTTCAAGCAGTTAAAGAGATAAGCTTCACGTTAAATTCGGGCGACATTCTAGGTTTAATAGGTGAAAGTGGCAGTGGTAAATCTGTAGCCAGTCAGAGCATTACTCGACTTCTTCATGATGCCGAAGTAAATGGAAGTGCCATGTATACTTACGGTGAGAAATCCATCAATCTCACTGATTGTGACATTGAGATTCTTCAGAAAATAAGACAACGTGAAATTGCGTATATCTTTCAAGAACCAATGACCGCACTAAATCCTTTGATACCCTGTGGTAAACAAATCTTAGAATGTGCAGAGCACCCCTCTGATGAATTTTTAAGTGAACTATTCGAAAAAGTTGAACTTTCCGACGCTAAACGAATAGGAAAAAGCTATCCTCATGAATTAAGTGGTGGACAAAGACAACGTGTAATGATTGCAATGGCACTCGCTAAAAAACCTAAGCTCTTGATTGCTGATGAACCGACTACTGCATTGGATGTAGCGGTACAAACGGAAATCTTACAGTTGTTAAGAAAGCTTTGTAAAGAAACATCTCTTGCCATATTATTTATTACACATGACCTAATCTCTCTAAAAGGATTTGCAGATCGTATTGCGGTTATGTACAAAGGTGAAATAGTTGAAGTTGATGAGGCTACACAAATTCTCAATCATCCAAAACACCCCTACACTAAGGCGTTAATTCAGAGCCGAGCCACTTACAATAAGAAAGGAACGAGACTGGCCGAAATTGACAATCTTTTAGAAAATAGTAATGGAGAGTTAGTCTTTAAGGAACCCTCTATTGAATCAGTGAAAGAAGAACCTCCAGGAGAAAACACTGTTCTAGAGGCAAGAAACTTATACAAATCGCATTTCAAATCAAGCTTGTTTAAAAAGCAAGAAACTAAAGTATTGCATGCTATTGATTTTGAATTAAAGCAAGGAGATTCACTTGGTCTTATTGGTGAAAGTGGTAGCGGAAAAAGTACCATTGCCAAAATTGTTTTAAGAATTTGGGAGGCCACTAGCGGCGAAGTTTTACTCAATAATGAAGCTATTCAATCTATTGAAGATTTATCTCAAAAGATTCAATTGGTTTTTCAGGATCCTTTTTCAAGTTTAAATCCTAAACATAGAATTGGCCAAGCACTTTTAGAAGTGTTACGATCTGTACAAACTAAAAATCCTAAAGAGAAAGCATTAGCACTGCTTGAAGAAGTGGGCTTAGCTGCTTCGGATTTTGATAAGTATCCTCACGAATTTTCTGGTGGGCAACGACAACGAATTTGCATTGCAAAAGCATTGGCAAAAAATCCAAAGATAATTGTCTTGGATGAAGCGGTATCTGCCCTTGACGTCAGTGTTCAAGCCAAAATTCTAAACTTATTAAACGACCTAAAAAAACAAAATGGATTAACTTATTTACTCATATCGCATGATATGAATGTGGTAAGTTATTTCTGTAATAAAGCGATAGTCTTGAAAGAAGGCAGAATTGTAGAATTTGGAGAAACCAAACAATTGATCACCCATCCTAGTTCTACTTATACAAGAAGTTTATTAGAACACAGTATTAACTAACTACATTGAAGAAAAAAAATAACAGATTTCGTAATTCGGATGAGTACCAACAGGTGTTGGATGTCTTGATTAAAAAAGCAAATACTCAACTCAATTACAAACAAATTGCAGCACAAGTGCCCGATATTTCGAAACAAGATGTTTCACTTATCTTGGAACTTTTAGAACGCGATCGAAAAATTGAACAACGGCAAAGAGGTAAATACATTTTTGTGAAAACCAGAGATGAAATTACCGGGATTTTAGACTTTAGTCAGCGTGGTGATGCCTATTTAGTGGCGGAAAACTTAGATAAAGATATCAAGCTCAAAGCGGGGTCAACATTGGACGCATTTAATGGCGACGAAGTAAGTGTAAGATTGGTTTACAGCAAGAATGCTGACAAGCCAAAAGCATTTGTTACGAAGGTACTTAAACGTGCCAGAACCACCTTTGTTGGAACCATCTCTCAAGGAGGAAAAGCATCGTTTGCAATTGCTGACAGTTCCA
>CBDUEX010000116.1:0-5746 GCA_965366305.1 uncultured Bacteroidia bacterium
ACCTCATCGTTTTTGGATCGTCGTATTCTACCACTTATCCAACTACTTCGGGAGCACCCTATCCTTTGAACAAAGGAGGGACAGATATTGTAGTGACCAAGTTTAATTCAACCGGATCTGCTCTAATTGGTTCAACATACATGGGTGGAACATTAAATGATGGATTGAACGAGAATAGTTATACCCGTTATTTTTATGCCGATGATTTTAGAGGCGAAGTAAACTTAGATAAAGATGGAAATATATATGTTGCAGCCTCTACCGTTTCAACAAATTTTCCTACCACAGGAGGAGCCTTTCAAACGGCAATTGTGGGAGCTCAAGAAGGTGTAGTATTTTCTTTGAATCCAACCTTAAATACCGTAAGATGGTGTAGTTATTTCGGAGGAAGCGGTCATGATGCTGTTTACAGTATTGATGTTGCAGAAACGGGAGACTTGTATATTAGCGGAGGAACAACAAGTAATGATTTAAGCAATACAGCGGGGTCTGTTGGTACCACTTATAATGGTGGTAGAACGGATGGATTTTTAGCTCAAATTAGCAATAATGGATCAACTCTAAAAAGAACGGCGTATTGGGGTACAAGTGGCTACGAACAGATACTCTCATTAGATATCGATAAAAGTGGAAATGTGTTTGTAGTTGGGCATTCCGATAAAGATATGCTGGTAACTGGAAATGTTTATTCCAATGCCGGTGGGTCCCAATTTATAAGTAAGTTTAGCCCTAATCTAGATAATGTTTTATTGAGTACTATTTTTGGTAGCGGAGGCATCCTCCCAGATATCACTATTAATGCATTTTTAGTTGACGAATGCGGTAAAATATTTGTATCAGGTTGGGGGAGTAACTCAGAATCTTCTACTCGAAGAAGACTTCAAAATATGCCAATTACAAGTGATGCATTACAGAAAACTACTGATGGTCAGGATTTTTACCTTGCAGTTTTTAGAAAGGATGCACAAGAATTACTGTACGGGACTTATTTCGGTGGAAACCGATCTGGTGATCATGTGGATGGTGGAACCAGTAGATTTGACAAACGTGGCGTAATTTATCAAAGTGTTTGTAGTAGTTGTCCTGAGCCCGAATTTCCAAATCCAAATAATGATTTTCCGGTTAGTACTGGAGCATATTCTGAAACAAACCCAAGTCCAAGATGCAGTAACGCCTCGTTTAAAATTGCATTTGGTAATTTAAATAGAAAGCCTGAATTAAAAGAAGAATTATATGAAGTTACTGCGTTAGATACGTTGAATTTCTTTTATACCATAACCGACCCTGATGACGATACGATTAGCGTTTTATTTACCTATCAAGACGAAATAAAAGCAGCCTTTATCGACCGAAAAAGTGTTTATGAAAATAAAACCAAGGTTGATGCAGAATTTGCAGTGAGCCCTGGATGTGAGCATGTGGGAGATACATTTACGGTAATGGCATATGCAGTAGACAGAGGTTGCCCAGGATCAAAAGATAGCCTTTCTAGATTTAGAATTGTAGTAAACCCACCACCCGTTTTAGATCCTCCAAAAGTGATTTGCTTAAATTTTTTAAATAAAGACGCACTTCGAATTGAGTGGGAAGCACTTGTTTCTTCCAGGTACTTTTACAGAATGTATTTGTACAAGACGTGGCCAAACGGTACGGTTGCAATAGTCGATACAATTTATAACCAAGGAAGTGGATTTTACCTGGATGCAGATGTTACAAATCCGAGAGAACGTGATTATACCTACCATTTTGTGGTAGAAAACCTTTGCAATGAGCTAGGAGAGCAGTCATACAATTTAAGTAGTGTGAAAGAGCACGAAATTCCAGTTGATGCAACCTATCTGAAAACAGTAACTGTAGAAAACAAGCAACTAAAAATTGTTTGGTTAAAATCAAAGGAAGATGATTTTGGACATTACGAATTGTATAAAGGAACAAGAGGCAACTTGCCACTTACCTACATTACTTCTTTCGAAAACATTAATGACACTATTTATGTAGATGAAGACGTCGATGTAGATAATGTATCGTATTGCTATGAAATTAGAGTGAGTGATGATTGCGGTCATTTGAGTAAACTCAGCAATATTGGATGTTCCATAGTAATTAAGGGAATTAGCTTAAACAAAGAAAACGAAGTGCCTCGATTCAAATTTGATTTAAACTGGGATGATTACATTCTTTGGGCTGGTGATGTAAAAGAGTATGAGTTGATTCGTTCGGTGGATACAGGAAGCCTAAGGTCGCTTGTACGCGTAAACCATCCTACGGTAGATTACCGTGATGCTGATTTGGATTACGATTGGGGTGGATATTGGTACAGTGTAATTGCTTCTGAAGGAGATGGAGGGTACAACGCAACGAGTAGAAGTAACGATATTTATCTGATTCAACCGCCATTGGTTTTTGTTCCAAATGCGTTTACGCCGTTAAACGTTGACAATGTAAATGATAATTTTGGCTGGAGCGATGTGTTTGTTCGAGATTTTGAAATGAGAATCTTCAACAGATGGGGTGAAAAAGTGTATCAAACTACCGATAAGAATGCCACTTGGAGCGGAGATTCTAAAAATACGGGACTAAAAGAAAGCGGAGTTTATGTGTGGATTGTTACCTATAAAGGCTGGGACGATATGCGGCACATTAAAAAGGGTACGGTTACCTTACTACGTTAAATCGTAGCTTGATCCATTTTACAATTTTATTAAAGAATTTTTTAGCTGTACTTCAGCTCTATTGATGAGCGAGTGACTTTATCACACCTCGAGCCCATTGTAATGCCAGTTTGGCTTGCTCCGTTTTGGTCATAGATGAATTATCAAGTGTAATTGCATCTTCTGCTTTCGCCAAAGGGCTTGCTGCTCTATTGGAGTCGATGTAATCTCGTTCTTTGATATTATGCAAAACCTCCGCATAATTTACGTGCACTCCTTTTTTGGTTAATTCTTCATATCTACGCTGTGCCCGCACTTCAGTAGAGGCAGTCATAAATATTTTTAATTCGGCGTTTGGAAAAACAACGGTTCCAATATCTCTGCCATCCATTACCACACCTTTTCCAATACCCATGTTTTGTTGTTGTGCTACTAAGAATTTACGTACTTCTTCTATTGCACTAACCTTGCTTACGCTTCGGGCAACCTTCATCCCTCTAATCTCTTCTTCCACATTTACCCCATTCAAATAGGTTTCATAGAATTCACGATTAGGGTCGAACTCAAAGGTGATTTTAATGTTTCCAAGCAGAGCTGGATCTTCTTGAACCTCGTTTAGTGTAATGTTGTGTTGCATCAAATAAAGCGTTACCGCTCGATACATAGCACCACTATCAATAAAGGTATAGTCCAGCTCTTTAGCAAGATTCTTCGCTAGAGTGCCTTTTCCACAACTTGAGTGGCCATCAATTGCAATTATAATTTTTGCTAACAAGGGACATCAAACTTAAAAATAAATTTTAATTTTTTACGAAAACTCAAAGATTAATAAATCTTATTTCTTTTTGAACCTAGAAAGATCTCTAGAAACGGTGAAGTAGTTTGTTGCTATGCCTGGAAAATATCCAGCACTGCCATAGCTGATAAATAGTTTTTTAACTCCAATTCCAACTCCCCAGCTGAAACCAGTTAATGCTCTGCGATTTTCAGGGCCAAGTTCCGCTCGTCGTTGATGATTATATCCTCCTCGAATTTGAAAATTAGGAGAGAATACCAATTCGGTATTGAAGATAACATGACGCATTGCTTTTTCGCCAAATCCTAATTCTTGATTCTTAACTTGTCCGGTTTCTAAATCTATTTCCTTGTTACGAGCATTGATGTTTACATACGAGTTGTTCCATCGATGTAAGTTGTGTAGTGTTAAAGTAAATCGAAGAGGATTGTGCTCCAACTTCTTGCTTACACTTGCTTGAATATCGAACGGCAAAGGTTCTCTAGGGCTTGTTTCGCTGTATCGTATGAATTGATAGCCCATATTTTTGATTAAGATACCTGCACTAAACAACTTCGAGCTATCAAAGTAAGATGCTCCTAAATCTATTGCACCTGCGGTACTTACATAAGCTTCATATGCAGAATATAAAAATTTGACATTCGCACCGTACTTTATTTTTTCATTATAATCTCTGCTGTATCCAATTTGAAAATTGTAATCGGATGCATCAAAAACTCCTATTTTTTCGCCAGCGATGTTGGTTCTATCAAATTCGCCATAATCATAAAAACCAAGGCTAAAAAGAAAGGTGCCTATGCTGTCAAAGGTTCGAGCATAACTGCCAAATCCGTAGTTGAGGTCTGCCAAGTAGTTTGCATACGAGAGGGAAGCTGTATTATGCATTCCATCTTGAATTAAAGCAGGATTTTGAAAACCAGAAGCAGGATCGTCGTCGGTATTTGCTATTGAAGTTCCACCTAATGCTGTATGCTTGGCACTATTTTCAATTAGGGCAAAAGTAAATGCACTTGTTCCTCCTATTTGAGCCATGGATTGAAACCCAATGAATAATAAGCTTAGGAAGGATAATTTTCGCATTGTTTGGTTAACGTATCAAAGGTAAAATATATTGGAGGAGAACAGTGATATTTTACGAGGATTTGGTTCAAATTCTGTTTTTTTACATTGAAATTAGTAACTCAAGTAAATTACTTCTTTGCTTTTTCACTCGAATTTCGTTTGATGGAAATAATTTTATCTCCAACTTCAATGTTATTTACCACGTCCATTCCTGCCATTACACGTGCAAAAATCGTATATCTGCCATCTAAATGTGGGGTAGGGCAATGGGTAATAAAAAATTGCACTCCTTCTGTATCTAAGCCAGAAGATGCAATTCCAACCGTTCCTGTTTCATACGTTTGATAATTCGAGAATTCACTTCGTTGTGTCCAGTTCAATCCTCCCCAACCGTCGCCTCTCGGACAACCGCCTTGGATAACAAATTGAGGAACAACGCGATGGAAAAACTTGTTGTCGTAATAACCACTATCAACCAAGTATAAAAAGTTGGCAACAGTTCCGGGAGCGTCGTTCACAAAGCATTGAATTGTAATATTCCCCTTGGTTGTTTTGATCGTTACCGTTTGATTTTCTGGTATAGATTGTACAAACGACCAATCGATTGGGTGATTATAATCGGGTTGATACCCCTTAAACTCCTCACCACTAATTTTTTCTATTGCAAACATCAATGTATGTTTCTGCTTCACCTGGAAGCGTTAAACGTGATTTTATTTTCTGCAACTCATCCAATAACTGATTTCTAACGTTACTATATTCTGACCCATATTTTGGTTGTCCTAGGGCATGAATTTCATAACAGGCTAAGCTTTGCAAAGCCATATCTCCAGATTGTAATCCTTTGAGCACCATGTTCCATTTATTAATCTTTTGGAGTGTTAGGTACTTTGAAAATGCTGCATTTCGAATAATAGATGGAGTAGAGTCTCTTAAGCTTATGTTGTACAAGAATGTACTGGGATTGCCGTTATCAATTGCTATATTTTCAATTTTTACCGCTTTTTGATAATCATTTAACGTTCCATATTCTAGGAGCCAAGGTCTATTAAAGATTTCGCTTTTAGAAGTAGGAGCGTCGTCAAGAATCAAATCCAGTCGTGCTTTTACATCCGAAGCATTTTTTGTGTTGACTATGCTTTTTATCAGTTGCTTATCCGCATCAGAATTCATTCTGTAATAGCGATAGAGGTAATGCGATGCTAGCATTTTTTCTTGCTTGTATCCTTCAGATGTT
>CBDUEX010000117.1:0-5724 GCA_965366305.1 uncultured Bacteroidia bacterium
ATCGGACTATGCCATTGTAAAAGCATGGAAAGGAGATACCGATGGTAATCTTATTTTTAAAGCTACGGCACGAAACTTTAATCCAATGATGGCAATGGCAGGCAAAATCACAATCGCAGAAGTGGAAGAACTTGTGGCTCCAGGAGAGTTGGATCCAAATAGCATTCATACACCTTCTATTTTTGTCAATAAGATATTTAAAGGAACGAATTACGAAAAACGAATTGAACAAAGAACAACAAGATAATGCTGGATAAACTAGGTATAGCTAAACGAATAGCAAAAGAACTGAAAGATGGGTATTACGTCAACCTTGGTATTGGTATTCCAACCTTAGTGGCCAATTATATTCCAGAGGGAATTGAAGTAACCTTACAGTCCGAAAATGGATTGTTAGGCATGGGGCCTTTTCCAACAGAAGCTGAAGTAGATGCAGATTTGATCAATGCAGGCAAGCAAACGGTAACCACACTTCCTGGTTCTGTATTTTTTGATAGTGCCACTAGTTTTGCGATGATTAGAAGCGGAAGAGTTCATCTTACCGTATTAGGTGCCATGGAAGTAAACGAACGAGGCGATATTGCCAATTGGAAAATTCCTGGTAAGATGGTAAAAGGAATGGGAGGTGCAATGGATCTTGTTGCCTCCGCTAAAAATATTATTGTAGCGATGAACCATACCAATCGTGCAGGAGATTCAAAATTGTTGAAAGAACTTTCTTTGCCTGTTACCGGATTAGGTTGTGTTAAAAAGGTAGTTTCAAACCTAGGTGTTTTCGACATTACAGAACGCGGATTTGAATTAAAAGAATTAGCTCCAGGTGTAACCGTAGAGCAAGTTAAAAACAGCACAGAAGGTACACTAATTGTGGAGGGTGATATCATCCAAATGGAAGCGTGATTTTTGCTTTTCAACATCCTTAATTTCCTTTCGAAATATTTCTTTGAGAGTTATCAAAGAAATATTAACGTAGGCACTAAAATCAACGCTTTATTCATAGATTTGCACCTATCAAAATTAGAATAATTCAATGAAAGTAACAGTAGTAGGAGCGGGTGCAGTTGGTGCAAGTTGTGCCGAATATATCGCTATCAAAAATTTCGCATCAGAAGTAACACTTATTGACATTAAAGAAGGCTTTGCAGAAGGGAAGGCAATGGACCTAATGCAAACGGCATCGTTAAATGGTTTCGATACCAAAGTAACTGGTTGTACAAATGATTATTCTAAAACTGCTGGAAGTGATGTTGCAGTAATTACAAGTGGTATTCCACGTAAACCAGGCATGACAAGAGAAGAATTAATTGGTATCAATGCTGGAATCGTAAAATCTGTTTCAAGTAGTATCTTACAACATTCTCCAAATGCAATCATCATCGTAGTAAGTAATCCAATGGATACTATGACTTATTTGGTTCATCAAACTACCAATATTGCAAAAAATAGAATTATTGGAATGGGCGGAGCTTTAGATAGTGCTCGTTTTAAATACAGATTAGCAGAAGCTTTAGCTTGTCCGCAGTCTGATGTAGATGGAATGGTAATTGGTGGTCATAGCGATACAGGTATGGTTCCATTGATTGATAAAGCAACAAGAAACAGCGTAAAAGTATCTGAGTTTTTAGGTGCAGATAGAATGCAACAAGTAGTTGAAGATACAAAAGTAGGAGGTGCTACACTTACAGGATTATTAGGCACAAGTGCTTGGTACGCTCCTGGTGCAGCGGTTTCTGAATTGGTAAAAGCAATCGCATTAGATTCACATAAAATGTTCCCTTGCTCTGCATTATTAGATGGAGAGTATGGCCTAAGTGATTTGGCTATTGGTGTTCCATGTATTTTAGGAAAAAATGGAATCGAAAAAATAGTTGAAGTTTCTTTATCAGATGCTGAAACAGCAAAACTGAAAGAAAGTGCTGAAGGAGTTAAGAAAACAAATGGTCTATTAAATTAATAGCCAGTTAAATAACGAATGGAAAGAGCTATTTTGAATAGCTCTTTTTTTTTATAAATCAATTGAGTTTAAATAATAAAAAAGCAGTTTACTATATGCTAACAGCATCCTTGTTGTTTTCATTGATGAATCTGTTTGTAAAACATTTACAAGAAATACCCATTGCACAAATTGTGTTTATGCGTTCGGCTGTGATGTTTGTGATGGTGGTGTTTCTGCTTGCAAAGCGAAAAATTGAACCCTTTGGGCAAAACAAAAAACTGTTAATACTACGCGGGATATTTGGCACTACTGGTATTGCATTCTTCTTTTATACCTTGCACAAAATGCCTCTAGCTTCTGCGGTAGTAGTGCATTACCTCACCCCAATTATTACAGTGCTCATCTCTGTGCTTGTAACTCGGGTTAACGTTAAACCAATTCAATGGCTATTTTTTGCGATATGTTTTGTTGGGATATTTATTATCAAAGGATTTGATGAACGAATAGACAGCCTTCCGTTGTTAATTGGAATTTTAGGAACCATTGGTGCAGCTTCTGCATATAATATTATAGCAGTGTTGAAACAAACAGAGCATCATCTAGTTATCATGTTCTACTTTCCTTTGGTTACCATTCCGCTGGTATTGGTTTATATTTTTTTTACGGGAGATTGGGTTTGGGCAAGCAATCAAGAATGGGGTTTGCTTTCAATTATAGGGGTGCTCACATACTTTGCTCAGTACTTTTTAACCAAAGCATATCAAATTGGAGATGTAAGCAAAGTTTCTGTGATTTCTTATTTAGGCGTAGTATATGCCTTGGTCTTTGGTTATTATCTGTTTGATGAATGGTACAAGCCCATCGTGGTAGCTGGATTACTTCTGGTAGTTGTTGGTGTTGTTGGCAACTTGCTTACTAAGGATAAGGCTATTCAATAATGCTATAGTTTTTTTTCGCCTCTGAACGAGACATCGCGTTGAAATGCCACCACTCAGAAGTAATACTCGAAAAACCGGCTGCTTTCATCACTTTTCGCAATAGTTTACGATTATCGAATTGTTGGTAGGTTAACACACTATCCGTAAGCAACATGTATTCTCGGTTGGTGTTTGCTGCTGGTCCGAAATGATCAAAATCGGTGCCCATATCCAGGAGTTTACCATCGCTTTCGCAGATGGTTAAATCTACTGCACAACCATAGTTATGAATGGATCCATTTTTAGGATTGGAAACGTACCTAACTTTCTCATTAAAAGGCATTTCTAAGGCTTCCCACATTTGCCATTGAATAGATCTTGGACGAACTCCATCCCAAATTAGTAAAAAAAGATTTGAGTCAATTTCTGTTAGATGTTCTTGAGCACGAGCAAGTTTTTCTGCTGTTTCTTTCTGAAAGTATGCCTTGTTCAGGCAGCCGTAAATATCCTTTCTTAAAAAGTTGTTGAGACTACTATACCGAAGATTTACTCTGATTAATGGATCAATATCTTGAATGTTAACTAAGCCATTTGAAATTATGGAGTCCTCTAATGAACATGTTTCAACTTCCAATTCTACTTTCTGTTGACTTTCTTTTTGGCCCTTTTCTACATTTGTTGGGCTGTGTGAGCAACTTATTGCACAAGATGATAGAAGTAAAATGAATAGGAGCTTGAACATTATTTACGAATTGCAACAACAGGATCCATTCGAGCAGCTTTACGAGCAGGTGCTAGTCCTGCCACTAAACCAATAAATATGGATATGCCAATGCCAGACAAGAAGATGGATGTACTAAAAAATATTTTAAACTCTGTGTATTTTGAAGCTGCCAAACCAAGGCCTATAACGATTACAATTCCAATAAGTGCACCTACTATACATAAGAAAATTGCTTCAATAAGGAATTGCGACATAATGAAGCTTCTTTTTGCTCCAAGGCTTTTTTGAAGTCCAATAATGGATGTTCTTTCCTTCACAGATACAAACATAATATTGGCAATTCCAAATCCTCCAACTAACAAAGAAAAGAGTCCTATAACCACAGCAACTAAGTCAATTACACCAAAAGTTTGATTGAGGCTTTCGGAGAACATGGTAAGCTTATTTATAGCGAAGTTATCCTTGTCTTTAGGTTTAAGTTTTCGGATAGAACGCATTATGCGAGTAACTTCAACATCCACCTGTTTTAGTTCCACTTCGTCTATTCCTTTAATAACAATAGAAGAAGATACACCCCTCGTGTTTGGTTTCGCAAATCGTGTAGCATACATACCTGGAAGTACTACAACATCATCGTGTTGTTGCCCACCAATAGAGTTTCCTTGCTTAGCTAATATTCCGATAACCGTGATTTTTGAGCCATTGAGTTTGATGTCTTTACCCAAAGGATTGTCGCCATGATATAAGTTCAAAGCTATGTTGTAACCCAAAATTGCAACGTTTTTACCTTTGGCATTTTCGAAGTTTGTAAAGCTTCGTCCGTAGATAATGTCCCATTTATTGATTTCGAAAAAGTCACCAATAACGGCGGTGGCTTTTACGCCTGAAATTTCTTCAATTTTAGATTTTACCGTGTTATTTCCAAACTCAAAGAAAAAGGCAGTTTCCTTAATTAATTCTTTATTTCCTTCTTCCGATATGCGTTTGTATTCTTGGATGGAAGCTTCAGGCCGATTCATGTAATCCCACCATTGGTAAGATCCGCCAAAGCCCCAAGGCCATTTTTGAATATACACAATATTGTCGCCCATTTTATCTACATTGCTTCTTATGTTTTGCTCCAATGAATGGGTGGCGGTTAAAATAGCGACAATGCAAAAAATACCGATGGTAATCCCAAGGACAGATAAAAAACTACGAAGTTTATTAGCTCGCAGAAAATTAAAGGTAAGCAAAACAGCTTCTCTGATATGGGTAAAAAAGTTCACGCTTAGTATTTCGGCGGAAATTACTTGCAAGCATGGAATAATGTGGCTCAACTCGACAAAAACGTTTTTTATTCGATGGTACGACTAGTTCCTTTTTTTTAAAGGGGAAGCACATGAAGAACTTATACATCTTCGAATTTTCGATAACGCAAATAATGCTTGACTTCGCCTTTTAAATTGCTTATTTTCGCAGCCTTTTTTTAGAACATTTTTCCATTAGAAAATATACATGAAATTATCAGAATTCCACTTTGAACTAGACCCTGAAAGGATTGCAAAAAATCCACCTTATAACCGCGATGAGTGCAAGCTTATGGTTGTAGATAAGGAAACCAAAACTATAGAGCACAAGATGTTTAAAGATATTCTTGAAGTTTTTAATGACGGAGATGTTATGGTAATGAATGATGCCAAAGTTTTTCCTGCTCGTTTATATGGTAACAAAGAAAAAACAGGTGCCAAAATTGAAGTCTTTCTTTTAAGAGAATTAAATCAAGAATTGAGATTATGGGACGTGTTAGTTGATCCAGCTCGAAAAATACGTGTTGGTAACAAATTATTTTTTGGTGAGGACGAGCTTGTAGCTGAGGTGATAGACAATACTACTTCAAGAGGAAGAACAATTCGTTTCCTTTACGACGGTACAGACGCAGAATTTAAAAGCGTAGTATATAAATTAGGCCATACTCCAATTCCTAAATATTTGGATAGAGATGCAACTGCAGAAGATGCAGAAAACTATCAAACAATTTTTGCGGAAGAAGCTGGTGCCATTGCACCTCCTGCAGCTGGGTTACACTTTACCAAGGCATTAATGATGCGTTTGGAAATTAAAGGGGTAAAATTTGCAAACCTTAACTTAAATATAGGGTTAGGAGC
>CBDUEX010000118.1:0-5717 GCA_965366305.1 uncultured Bacteroidia bacterium
TAATGGAATTTCGTATTGATAAAAGTTGTTTTCTAAATCTGTACCGATACGTAATATTGCTACCATATCACCATTTTGAGCAGTTGCCGACTCAGCATGAATGAACATCTTCAGGTTTTCATAATTCCGAATATCATAGTTTAATGTTCTAAAAGCTCCTCTCGCATCTTCTTTCTCCAGGTCGCATACAGCAATGGATAACGATTGCTCATTTTGCTGCACGTTTCCAACTTGTGTTGGATCAATTTCTCTATTAAAGCCTGGCGGTACTACGTATTTTACTGGAGTACGTTTACTGTTTTCATTAATATTAACCGTCGAAACAACCAGTTCGGTGTCATCATTAGGATCAAATGGAGCTCCTACTCTCGGCGGGAATTTAAGCGTATTTAAATATCTTCTCCAATCAGCTCTAACCAACTGCAGGTTTGCAAAACGAAGTACAACACTGTCTTGGAATCCTTTTACAAACATTCGCATAAAACGAATAGATTTAAAATCTTGAATTCCACCAACTTTCTTCTCGTATTGTCGAATTGGAATTTTTAATTGATACCAAGTGATATAATTAGGTTCTGCACCTTTATCTTCTTGTTTTGCTTCAACATTAATCGTATCCGCAACATAGTTTTCACCGATCTTTAATCCTTCTGGACTAATATCAATGCGGTACTGAAAATATTCTTCATTAAGGTTTACGGTATAATCCTGGTTTATATCTTCATCGTCTGGAGTGGTTATCCCTGATTTAGGAGTTCCGTCGGGTAGCTTATCTAACGTAGAGTTGCCATCAAAACCGTTGTATTTTTTGTATCGCTTAAGAACAAGTGCTTGTTGTTGATCATACACTTCATCTCTAGGATATAAGTAATTATCATTTGAAGGGTCTTGCAATGCCAATTGATATGCTCTAGAACCAGTGCCATGTTTAGCAGCAACTGCATCCAAATATGCTTTAAGCAACAATCGTTCGGTTTCATCATTCATCCCGTCTAATCCAACATCTTGCACTTCTCTTGCATCAGGATCATTATCAAATGCTTTGTTAATTATTTGGCCCGAAGGAGTTAATGCATAATCCCCAGTATCCACCGCAAAGTTACCTTTAGGTGTTGGCAAACCATTTTCAGCACTTCTTCTTCTGTCTGGCAACACATCTTCTGATATATTTCCAAGATTTAAATACAACGATCCTCTGCTATGGTCTGTACCATTATGCTTCGAATAGATAAATGGATCCATCATCCAAACCTCGATATAATCTATGTTCGTTGCTTCAAAATCGTTGGTTTCAATTCGTCGCATGATACCACCCCAATTCTCTTCTGGGTTTTCTAGATTTCCATCTGCATCTAAATCTTCTACGTTTAAATTATACTGCCCTCTTTCCTTGGGATAGTAGGCTAAATCTAAGGTAGGAATTTGTTGTGGTTGTCCTTGTTGTAACTCTATTTCCGGAAAAACTTCTTCTAAAAAAATAGTTCTAACCCAATGGCTAGAACGCTCAACAGTATTACTCTTTAGATTTTCAGGTGTAAGATTCTGATTTAAGCTTTGAAACACCGGATCGATATTATACCATGCAAGATTTGCTCTCTTACTGTTGTATAAGCTATCAGCAAATTTCGGGTTTGCCGTTTCTGGAAATAAATCGGGTTGTCCCAATGGCGTACTTGCCATGTGCCAACTTCTCACATACTTGAGATCATAAGGAGTTTCCGCACCTTCAAAATCGTCCAAATAAGAAGTTCCTCTTTCTCCCATTGTTTTGGGTTTATGAGGAATTAAGTGGGCAAATTCACCCGTTATACTTACAGATGATTTCTCTTTAGTTTCAATAAATGGAAGTTTATCAACCAAGCGAGTTAAAAATCGCGACTCGGTATTATACGAACCATCAACACCCCAAATCGAATTAAGCAAAGGCTCTTCACCAATGTTTACCTTGTTGGTTAGTGGACGTTCAGTCATATGCATAAACGTTCCACCCAAAATTAATTTATCGGAATATTTGTAATCGAAACGAGCACCAACTAACGACTTTTGTTGAATGTTGATTAGTGAATTACTCTCACAAGTTGCTTTAATAGCTGCACCGGAATTCAGAATACCTTCATTGGTGATTTTTACCGTACCCATGGTGTAATCTACAATGTAGTCGGTACCTTCATTCAATACATTTCCATTGGCAGAAACTCGCACAGAACCTTGCGAAATATTATAACATTGAAGTCGAATTTGATCCGTAGCAGAACCTTTAAATGTACCTCTTAAGAAAAATTTATTGTGCTTTAAATCCTGTTCCGCATTCCATCGAGTGGTTCGATACAAGGAATCAAATGCATAGTAATCGGCATCTGCCTGACTGTTAAACTTCGATCGCAGGAAGGCCCCAAAAGGTTCTCTAACAGGAAAGATTATCCGCCCTTTATTCACGTCAACTGTTGTTCCTTCAATAAGGTCAAAAACACCATCTGGTTTTTGTTCCATTTGCTTGTTAATCCGATCCAGATTAAGCACAGTAATTAACTGTTTGTTGCTTATTTGATTCTCAGATGGTTCAACTGGCAAATAGTTCAAATCTGCTCCAGAAGGATCATCGGCATAAACCACATTCAATGTAAAGTCTTCTTGTTGAAGATTATATGTATTCAACGAATACACATTCTTCATCATTAAATCCCAAGCTGGTAGATTGGTTTTTATTGTAGAGTGCTTTAATAATTTTAGGTTTAGATGACTGTTGTTTCCTCCCGTTTCTGGGTTATCAATGGCAAACTCTCCTACTTGAAAAGTAAGTGCGTTTACCGAATATTCGTAAGCCACCATTAGCACCTCATCGTTGTTCAACGATTGATTTAATGAAATATATCCAAGTGTTGGATGGTAGGTGAATTCATTTCGATTTAATTGACGAGCGTTACTCAAACATTCGTAATCTTCTCCTAGTTCCAATCGAGGATCTGTAGGATCACAGAAATTTTGACCTCGCACATATTTGTCGTATAAATCTGTGGCTTTATTATCTGGATATTGTGAAATTCCTTGAATTAAGAAATCGCGATAAGCATCTCTTGCAGGCTCCCCTAAATCCATGAAACCCATAATGTTTCTTGAATTACCAACAGCATTGTTTCTATTGGTTACCCAAACCTCAACATAATTAATTTGAACACTGGAGTTAATTACAGGCAAGCTAGAACATGCTAGATCATAATTATTCGCGAAATATTGCGATAGAAAATAATGTCTGTTTACATCGTAAGACGAAGCTTGAATATCGTAGTTAGTAACCTGAGCACCGCCACTTACTTCCGTTTCTCTTGTTTCTCCTTTTTGTTGTGTAGCAATTGCGGTAACGGTCATTTTACCAAACTGCAACTGCGTTTTAATTCCGAATAAATTTCTACCTCCTTGAATTAACGTTCCATTTAGAGGTAAGCTAACATTACCTAATTCAATATTTTTAAGAATATCATCTTCGGTACCAGCCCAGTTTAGCTTCATTTGATTTTCAAATTCAAATGTTGCTTCCGTATCATAATTCCAATTCAGTTTTAAACGATCACCAATTTGTCCGGTTACGTTCAATTGCATTTTCATGCCAAAATCGAATTGCCCATTTTTTTGCTGACGAACAGGAAAGGTTGGATTTTCTACTTTATTGAAATTACCTCCAAAGGTTACTTCTGCAGAACCACTTGGTCTAATATCTATAATTCCACCTCCAAATATCTTATCAAATATTTCTGGGGTAACGGCAATTTTGGGAATAATCCCTCCGCCTTTCACATAATTAGCAGCATTACTTTTTGTACGGTAATATTCCTCACGGTCTTGTTTTTCGCGAGCTTTCATGTACTCAGGAAGAGTCATAACTCGTGGAGCTCCCAGTGGTTTACCTCCAACAGTAATAATTTCTAAGTAATTACCAGTGGCAATATCATAGCGATATTCCGTTTTTATATTCGGGGGATCCTTAAAGTCTATCAGATTGGTTTTAGGATCTTCATATGGTTTTCTATCTTTCAGTTCATACTTTAATGAATCATCTTGTGCAGATACATTAAGTGCTAAGAACTGAAAAATACCAAGAAGTCCAAAAGCCAGTAGAACTTTTTTAGCATTCATTTTAAAGTTGTTTCGTATCAAAAGTCTAGTAACTAGTTTTAAAAGTAATGTCTTTCTATAGGCTTTTTTAATGGTAGCTTGCAAAATTACAATAATTGTAACGATTTTTTAATTAACTCTTCTGTAGTGATATTATTGTCTGAATCCTTACTTATTTTGGCAAGAACTTTACTAACGGCAGGTCTTGCAAATCCTAAGGCGAGTAATGCTTCGGACGCTTCTTCCATTTCTTGATTTGATCCATGTAAATTATAAGCAGAATCTGATCCAATTCCACCGAGCTTATCTTGCAGTTCAATTACGAGTCGTTGAGCAGCTTTTGGACCAATCCCTTTGATTGATTTTAGCATGGCAATATTGCTGTTGGTAATTGCACTTACCACGTCATCAACACTCATTGCAGACAAGATCATACGAGCAGTACTAGGTCCTACTCCATTCACTGCCAGCAGCTTAACATACATTTCACGCTCGCTACTTGTGGCAAAACCATACAAGGTATGACTGTCTTCTCTTACTACGAGATGAGCAAACACCTTCACTTCTTTCTCTGATTTAATCTTTTCAAATGTATTCAGTGAAATATGTAAAAGATATCCAACGCCATTGCAGTTGACAACTATTTCGGTTGGTGTAATTCTTTCTGTTTTCCCTGAAATAAAATCAAACATATTTGCAAGGTTAAATATTAACCACGTTAATTAAAACGACCTTTATAAACATTGCACATTAATTGCGTTCAAATTCAAACAAATATCTAGTTCATCTTGCACTTTTTACGGTTGCTGCTCTATATGCTGGTAATTTTTCTTTTGCAAAATGGGCAATGCCAGAATACATTTCTTCGTATGCATTTATTGTAATACGAGTAGGTGGAGGTGCCTTGTTTTTCTGGGTCTATTTCAAGCTTTTTGTCAACGAAAAAATACAAGATAAACGCGATTATATTGACTTAGCCATAAGCGGTTTTTTTGGAGTTGCATTAAACATGTCAGCCTTCTTCAAAGGCCTCTCTTTAACCTCCGCTATTAATGCATCAGTGTTAATGTTAATAGCACCTGTATTTGTTGTCATTTTTTCTGCCATTGGAAATAAGCGGAAGGTAAAATCTCGTGTAATTATGGGCATTTCAATTGCACTAATTGGAGCTGCTTTGCTAATAAGTGGCAATAATGTAGTGTTTAGCAGCAGTGGAATTTTAGGAGATGCTTTAATTATGGTGAATGCTATTAGTTATGCCTTCTATTTATACTTTGTTGTGCGGCTGTTAAAGAAATACAAGGCAATTACTATCACATACTACATCTTCCTATTTGGATTTTTGTTTGTGCTACCTTTTGGAGTTGCTGATTTGTTTAAGGTAGATTGGGTTGCTCTTCCACCAAAGGCATTATTTGGAATTGGATATGCCATATTTGGCATTACCATTTTAGCATACTTACTCAATGCTTGGGCTTTGCAACGAAGTACCAGTACAACAGTAGGCAGCTATATTTACTTACAACCGGTGCTAGCAACTAGTATCGCCGTAATGGTTGGGATGGATGAAATCACCTATCAAAAAGCATTGTATGCTGTGGTAATTT
>CBDUEX010000119.1:0-5700 GCA_965366305.1 uncultured Bacteroidia bacterium
AATGGAATCAAAAAAATCAACGACCTGAATTATGGAATCTATTTAATGGATTAAAAAATCAAGGAGAACATTTTCGGATATTCCCACTTAGTAATTGGACCGAGCTAGACATATGGCAGTACATCCAAAGCAAAAACATTGAAGTACCTTCTCTATATTACTCACATTCACGAAAGTGCTTTAGACGCAACGGAACCATCTTGTCTGTAAATCAGTATCAATCGGTTAAAGAAACGGAGAAGGTAGAAGATTTACAAATTCGATTCAGAACCATGGGCGACATCACTATCACAGGTGCTGTCGAAAGTAAGGCAACTAGCGTGGAAGAAATAATAAACGAAATTACAGCTTCACGAATAACTGAAAGAGGAGGAAGAGCCGATGATCATCGATCAGATACTGCAATGGAAGACCGTAAAAAACAGGGATATTTCTAATGAAAAGTTTGGTAGAAAAAAGCTTGTTACGATTTACAACTGCTGGAAGTGTGGATGATGGAAAAAGCACGTTAATTGGTCGACTGTTGTATGATTCAAATAATGTTTTTGAAGATCAGTTAAAAGCAATTGATACGCATGGCAGAAAGCTCGAAAACAACCAATTGGATTTATCGTTGCTCACAGACGGTCTCAAAGATGAAAGAGAACAAGGGATTACCATTGATGTTGCATATCGCTACTTCGCTACAAATCGAAGAAAATTTATAATTGCAGATACGCCAGGGCATATCGAGTATACTCGAAATATGATTACTGGAGCTTCAACAGCCAACCTTGCGTTGATACTAATTGATGCTCGAAAAGGATTGCTTGAACAAACTAAAAGACATTCGTTTATTGCTTCATTGCTTCAGATAAAACACATTGTTGTATGCATAAACAAAATGGATTTGGTGGATTATAGGGAGAATGTTTATGAGCAAATAGTTTCCGACTATGAAGATTTTGCATCAAAGTTGAATGCAGAAGATGTTCGTTTTATACCAATCTCTGCTTTAAACGGAGATAATGTGGTGAATCGTGAGAACAATATGCCTTGGTATAAAGGTTCTACATTGCTGCACACACTCGAAACAATTCATATCTCAAGCGATAGAAACTTAATAGATTGCAGGTTTCCGGTACAAACGGTAATACGACCTAAAACAAATGAATATCACGACTATAGAGGTTTTGCCGGCAAAGTGGAAAGTGGCATTTTTAAAGTTGGGGACTTAATTTCGGTTCTACCTCGAAACATTAATACAACTATTAAAGAGATCCATTGTGGTCAAGAAGCTGTTCAAGAAGCATATCCCCCAATGAATGTTTCCATTCAGCTTCACGACGATATTGATATAAGTAGAGGAGATATGTTAGTTCGGCCAAACAATCAAGCGACTATAAGTCAAGAAATCGATTGCATGATGTGTTGGTTGGGGGAAGAACCCTTTAACTCTGCCAAAAAGTATACAATTCTTCATACCACCAATCAAGCTCGGTGCGTTGTAAAAGAAGTGCAATATAAAGTTGATATCAATACCCTTCATCGAATAGAAGAAGATAAAAATATACATCGAAACGATATAGCACGAGTAAGAATTTCAACTTCAAAACCTTTGTTTGTTGATTCTTATTCAAAAAATAAACACACGGGTTCTTTAATCTTAATTGATGAAGGAACTAAAAACACGGTTGCTGCGGCAATGATTAATTAAACAATGAGAAATATATTAATAACAGGAGGTGCCGGATTTATTGGCTCACATGTAGTTCGGAAATTTGTAAAGGATTTTCCAAATGATCAGATTTTCAACTTAGATGCTCTAACCTATGCCGGAAATCTAGAAAATCTAACAGATATAGATTCACTTCCAAACTATCACTTTATACACGGTGATATTCAAGACTTAGAAGCGATGCGTAACATAGTAAAGTCTAATAATATTACGCATGTAGTACATCTTGCTGCTGAAAGCCATGTAGATCGTTCAATTACAGATCCATTGTTATTTGTAAAGACCAATGTTTTAGGAACTGCCAATCTATTGCAAGCAGCCAAAGAACATTGGGATGGCAATTTCAAAGACAAACTGTTTTACCACGTTTCTACAGACGAGGTGTATGGAAGTTTAGGGGAAACCGGATTCTTTTATGAGGATACCGCTTACGATCCAAGAAGTCCTTATTCCGCTTCCAAAGCAAGTAGCGATCATTTTGTTCGAGCGTACTACCATACCTACGGAATGCCCATTATCATTTCCAACTGTAGTAATAACTACGGTCCAAATCACTTTCCTGAAAAGCTGATTCCGTTGATGATTAATAATATCATTCACAAAAAACCTTTACCTGTTTATGGGGAAGGAAAGAATGTAAGAGATTGGTTATTTGTTAAAGACCACGCATCGGCAATTGAATGCATTTTTACGGGCGGTAAGCTTGGAGAAACGTACAATATTGGTGGTCATAACGAATGGACGAACATCGACTTAGTTCATTTGCTTTGTGATACAATGGATGAAAAATTAGGGAGACCTAGTGGCGATTCAAAGAAACTAATAACCTACGTTACCGATAGAGCAGGACATGATTTGCGTTATGCCATCGATGCAACAAAACTACAAGATGAATTGGGTTGGAAGCCAAGTCTTCAGTTTGAAGAAGGATTGAGACAAACCATTGATTGGTTCTTGAGCAACGAAGAATGGTTAAACAATGTAACATCTGGAGAATATACCAAGTACTACGATAAAATGTACTCATCAAATCAATCTTAACTATTGGTTAAACAAATTCATACAGCTGATTTACAAACCCAGTATCTTAATCTGAAAGAAGAGATACAATTTGCAATGAATGAAGTCTTAACTAAAGGAGACTTTATAAATGGCAGTAAAGTCAAATCATTTGAGCATCAATTAGCTAGTTATTTAGGCGTAAACCACGCAGTTGGCTGCGGAAATGGTACCGATGCTCTTCAAATTGCCCTAATGGCACTGAACCTGAATGAGGGAGATGAAGTAATCGTACCAGCATTTACGTATGCTGCAACAATTGAAGTAATCGTATTGCTGAAATTAACTCCAGTTTTTGCTGATGTTGATGAAGCTAGTTTTAATTTGAGTACAGAATCAGTGCAGCAAGTGATCACATCAAAATCCAGGGCAATCATGCCTGTTCACCTGTTCGGACAAGCCTCTAATATGGCTGAGATAATGGAATTAGCCAAGGAACATAATCTGTTTGTCATTGAAGACAATGCTCAATCTATAGGCACCAGTTTTATAGATGAAGGTGGGAAGAAAACAAAAACAGGAACAATCGGACATATCGGTTGTGCATCTTTTTTCCCTACCAAAAACTTGGGTTGTTATGGCGACGGAGGAGTGCTAACTACTAATGATCAAAAGCTAGCAGAACGCATTCGAATGATTTGCAATCACGGTCAATCGGCAAAATACCAACACGAAATATTAGGAGTAAATTCCCGGTTAGATACGCTTCAAGCAGCTGTTTTAGAAGTAAAATTGAGATACCTCGATGAAATGAATGACAAACGCAGAGTGCTCGCAAAACAATATTGTAAGCACCTTGAAGCAGTAAGGGCTATCATACTGCCAAGTGAGGTAAGTTATTCAGATCACATCTATCATCAATACACGATACGTGTAAATGGGGGTAAACGAAATGAGTTGCAGCAATTTCTGAAAGACCATGGTATTCATTGTGTGGTGTATTATCCGATTCCTGGGCATCAACAAACTGCTTATAAGTCATATGGTGTAACAACCGCTTTAAGAACCTCTGAGCAATTGTCAAAAGAGGTGCTATCGCTTCCTGTTTATCCAGAATTAGCATTTGAAGATCAAGACTATATTATTAAAAAGGTGATTGAATATTTCAATGAATAAGAAGCAATTTAAGTTTGTAGTTATTGGTTTTGGCCATATTGGAAAACGCCATGCTGAAACGATAATGGCAACTCCACAAGCTCAATTAGCAGCTATCGTGGATTCAAATCCTGTTGAATTGCCAGAAAACATGGTTGGAACTCCTGTTTTTTCAAGCATTGAAGAATTCGTAGCTTCCGAAATTGAAGTGGATGTTGCGAATATTTGTACTCCCAACGGGTTACATTCAAATCAAGCATTAACCATGCTTAACAATAAGTGTAATGTAATTATTGAAAAGCCAATGGGCCTAAATGCCATAGAATGCAGAAAGGTAATCGACTTGGCAAGGGTTCAAAATAAGAAAGCCTATTGTGTCATGCAAAACAGGTATTCTCCTCCAGCTAAGTGGCTAAAAGACGTTTATGACACGGGTAAGTTGGGTAAAATCTACCTGCTTCAAATAAATTGTTTTTGGAATAGAGACGAACGCTATTATCAAAAAGAAAACGGTTCATGGCGAGGAACTTTAGCGTTGGATGGTGGTACGTTGTACACACAATTTTCTCATTTTTTGGATTTGGTTTTTTGGGTGTTTGGAGACCTCACCATTCTTGGTGCGGATTTTCAAAACTTCAATCATAATGCTCTTACGGAATTTGAAGATTCAGGTATGGTGCGGTTTGAACTTAAAAAAGGAGGGACGGGCAGTTTTAATTACTCTACAGCCGTAAACAGATCAAACTTTGAAAGCAGCATTTCCATTATTGCAGAACATGGAACGATAAAA
The DNA here is from genome assembly GCA_965366305.1 of uncultured Bacteroidia bacterium. GTDB lineage: Bacteria > Bacteroidota > Bacteroidia > NS11-12g > UBA9320 > UBA9320. The sequence goes on from CBDUEX010000119.1 coordinate 4,662, forward strand.
ATTGGCGGTCAGTATATGAATAAGGTGGAGTATTGCGACATTGCGAATTATGAATTTGAGTCGTTGCCAGCATCAAATCCGCCTAACAACTACGGATCGTACATGGGGTCGGCGAACAATCATCCCTTTGTGATTGATAATGTGGTAAAAGATTTGCAAGGAGAAGCAGCTGATATCACCACTGCCGAAGAAGGCTTAAAAGTGGTAGAGCTAATAGAAGAAATTTATACAAGAAGAAAATAACGATTTATGAAAGGAATAATACTAGCAGGTGGTTCAGGAACAAGATTGTATCCAATAACAAAAGGCATTTCAAAGCAATTGATGCCTATTTACGACAAGCCTATGATTTATTATCCGCTCAGCATATTAATGCTAGCCGGAATTAAAGACATTCTTATTATAACAACTCCTCACGAGAACGAGCAATTTATTCGGTTACTCGGAGATGGAAGTCAAGTTGGATGTAATTTTCAATATGCCGTGCAACAAGAGCCGAACGGACTCGCACAAGCATTTGTAATTGGCAAAGAGTTTATAGGAGACGATAATGTAGCCTTAATTTTAGGAGACAATATCTTTTACAAATCTGGAATGTCGGCCTTCTTAGAAGAATGTAGAAATCCAGATGGAGGAATAGTGTTTGCGTATCAGGTGCATGACCCAGAGCGATATGGAGTGGTTGATTTTGATGAAAACTTCACTGCTCTAAGCATTGAAGAGAAACCGAATAAACCAAAATCAGATTATGCTGTACCAGGTTTATACTTCTACGACAATAGTGTGGTAAAAATTGCTGAAGAATTAAAACCATCACCTCGAGGTGAATATGAAATAACCGATGTGAACAAACATTACTTGAAACAAGGTAAGTTAAAAGTGAAGGTATTTGATAGAGGTACAGCCTGGTTAGATACGGGAACATTTGATTCGTTGCACGATGCTACAGAATTTGTACGTGTGATAGAAAAAAGACAAGGATACAAAATTGGATGCATCGAGGAAATTGCGTACAGAAATGGTTTCATAAATAAAAAAC
>CBDUEX010000120.1:0-5646 GCA_965366305.1 uncultured Bacteroidia bacterium
TTATACATTGGAGGAAGTAAAAAAAGGACTAAAAAGAAGTAAAAAATATATGGACTATACGTACACCTTTAATAATGAGGCAACATATAGCGAATTAAAAGTAGAGAATTATTATGGCGATCCCGAAGCAACGCAATTCATATCCAACTTTCCGATACAAAGCAAAAATTTTATGAAATCAGCACAAACAGAATATTCCCTCATGCAATTCGATAAAAAACTGGTGGTTAAATGGGTTGATGAGAATACCATTCACATTGGCCTGCCCTACAGCAACAATCCTGAAAAAATCAATGGTAACCCGTTGGAACTAAAAAGAGTAATTCCATAAAAAAGTAAGATTGACAAAATCCATACCTTCATCAAAACGAAGCAGTCAATTCGAGTGCTAGCAGTAGCAGAATCTATCGAGAGCGACAATCTACATATTCCTTCCTCCTCTTCTCCACTTCATTTCAGTGAACAAAGCCCCTTCTCTTCTTTACATATTCCTCCTATACTGCCCTCCAACCTCAAACAAAGCACTAGTTATCTGCCCCAATGAGCATACTTTACACGCTTCCATCAAAGCTTCAAACACATTGCCATTTTGTAAAGCAACCTGCTGTATCTCTGAAAGTATTTCTTTCGCCTCTTTATCGTATCGCTTGTTCAAGCTTTGAAGTGTATTTATTTGGAATTGCTTCTCGTCTTCCGTAGCACGAATTACTTCTTTAGGCAATACTGTAGGTGATCCCTTGCTGCTTAAAAAAGTATTTACTCCAATAATTGGGAAGTCCCCATTGTGTTTCAAGGTTTCATAATACAAGCTTTCTTCTTGTATCTTAGAACGTTGATACATCGTCTCCATCGCTCCAAGCACTCCACCACGATCGGTAATCTTATCAAACTCTGCTAATACTGCTTCTTCTACCAACTCGGTTAATTCCTCCGTGATAAACGATCCCTGCATTGGGTTTTCGTTTTTAGCAAGTCCCAACTCTTTATTGATAATCAACTGTATAGCAACTGCTCGTCGCACACTTTCTTCTGTAGGTGTAGTTATCGCCTCATCATATGCGTTGGTATGCAAACTATTACAGTTGTCATAAATCGCATACAATGCTTGAAGTGTAGTACGTATATCGTTAAAATCAATTTCTTGTGCGTGCAAGCTTCTACCACTGGTTTGAATGTGATATTTCAACATTTGGCTACGTTCGTTCGCTCCGTATTTTAGCTTCATTGCCTTTGCCCAAATCTTTCGTGCAACACGACCTATTACCGCATATTCTGGATCTATACCATTGGAAAAGAAGAACGATAAATTAGGACCAAAATCATTGATGTCCATTCCTCGACTTAGATAATATTCTACATACGTAAATCCATTCGCCAAAGTGAATGCCAATTGTGTAATTGGATTTGCTCCCGCTTCTGCTATATGATAACCACTAATTGAAACCGAGTAGAAATTTCTCACTCCATTATCGGTAAAGTACTGCTGCACATCTCCCATTAATCTCAAGGCAAACTCTGTAGAGAAAATACACGTATTTTGAGCTTGATCCTCTTTTAATATATCGGCTTGCACCGTACCACGCACCTGTTTCAGCGTGTCTGCCTTAATTTTTGCATAAACATCGGCAGGAAGTACTTTATCTCCTGTTAGTCCAAGGAGCATGAGTCCAAGGCCGTCGTTTCCTTCTGGCAATTCGCCATCGTATTTCGGTTGCTCACTTCCTTTTGCTTTAAAATAAGCTGCTATTTTGGCTTTAACCTCTGCTTCTAAGCCTTGCTCTTTGATGTACAGCTCGCATTGTTGGTCGATTGCTGCATTCATAAAAAAGCCTAGTAACATTGGAGCAGGACCGTTTATGGTCATACTTACAGATGTCATTGCGTGGGCAAGGTCAAATCCAGAGTATAATTTCTTTGCATCGTCTAAACAGCAAATACTTACTCCCGCATTACCAATTTTACCATAAATATCTGGTCTGTAATCTGGATCATTACCATATAACGTCACCGAATCAAAAGCAGTAGACAAACGTTTTGCTGGCATGCTGCTGCTTAAATAGTGAAAACGCTTATTGGTACGTTCTGGGCCTCCTTCACCAGCAAACATTCTTGTTGGGTCTTCTCCTTGGCGTTTAAACGGATAGATACCAGCAGTAAATGGAAATTTACCTGGAACATTTTCTTGCAGATTCCATTGCAAAACATCTCCCCAAGCTTCATACTTAGGTAATGATACTTTACTTATTTTTTGGTGAGAAAGTGAAATGGTTTTCGTTTCTACCTTAATCTCTTTATTACGAACTAAGTAGGTATAAATATCGTTGGCATACGATTCCTTTACATCATCCCATCCATCAATCACCAATTGCAATTTAGGATCAAAGTCTAGGGCTACTTTAGCATACGTTTCTTCTAAATCTTTGATTAATCTATTTGCATCTGCAATTTTAGCTTCCTCAATTGTGCTAATGGTTTTCTTAATTCCGTAAAGCTTCTGAGCGATGTCTGATTGTTCTCGTGCCCACTTATCGTACCCTCGGTTTGACTCTGCAATTTCTGATAAGTATCGAACTCGTTTAGGTGGAATAATAAATATCTTTTCAGACATCTCATTGGCTGCCACCAATTGCGATTCAAAGCCTGCTCCTGTTTTTTCATTAATTGTTTTCACCAATTGAGCATAAAGTGAATTCACGCCTGGATCGTTAAATTGGCTTGCTATTGTTCCAAAAACGGGCATTTCATCTGCATTCGTATCGAACAAAAGATGATTGCGTTGGTATTGTTTCTTTACGTCTCGTAATGCATCCAATGCACCACGTTTATCAAATTTATTCAATGCGATTACATCGGCAAAATCCAACATGTCTATCTTCTCTAATTGAGTTGCTGCCCCATATTCTGGAGTCATTACATACAGACTTGCATCACTGTGATCCGTAATCTCGGTATCACTCTGACCGATTCCAGAAGTTTCTAAAATAATGAAATCGTATCCTGCAACTTTCAAAATGTCTTTAGCTGTATCAATATGTGCCGATAAGGCCAAGTTTGCTTGTCGCGTAGCCAACGAACGCATATACACCCGATCATTTCGAATGCTATTCATTCTAATTCTATCGCCAAGTAATGCTCCTCCTGTTTTTCGCTTGGAAGGGTCAACTGAAATAATCGCAATATTCTTTTTAGGAAAATCGAGTAAGAATCTTCGAACCAATTCATCTACCAAGCTACTTTTACCTGCTCCACCTGTTCCGGTAATACCCAAAACTGGCGTTTGAATTTCTTTAGCTTCCGCTTTTATACCGTCAAGTAAGGCTTTGTTTTCTTCTGGAAAGTTTTCGGCAGCAGAGATTACTCTTGCTATCGACATTTTATTCATCTTACGGAAAGACTCTACTTCGCCATTGAGGTTTTGCCCCGTTGGAAAATCTGAAGTTTTCACCAAATCATTGATCATACCTTGAAGACCCATGGCTCTACCATCGTCTGGATGATAAATTTTGGTTACTCCATATGCTGGTAGTTCTGCGATTTCTGAAGGCAGGATAGTACCTCCTCCTCCACCAAATAGTTTGATATGACCTGCTCCTTTTTCATTCAACAAATCACGCATGTACCTAAAATATTCGTTATGACCTCCCTGGTAGCTAGTCATTGCAATTGCGTTGGCATCTTCTTGGATGGCAGTATTTACAACCTCTTCGGCACTTCTATCGTGCCCTAGGTGTATCACCTCGCAACCCGTAGCTTGTATTATTCTACGCATCACATTAATTGCTGCATCATGACCATCAAAAAGCGAAGCTGCGGTTACAATTCGAACTGTGTTTTTGGGAGTATAAGGAGTTTGATCTTCCATATTTAAATCTACGTGGCAAAGATAATAGATATATAACGAAAAAAGTCCCGCCTTTCGGCGGGACTTTGAATCTTAAGACGTAATAGTTAATAATGAAAAAACGTAATGTTTAATAATTGTGCCGGTAATCAGCCGACGTAGTTAGTAGTAGTTGTTTGTTGTATTTAATCAACATTTTTAAATATATAACTCAGAATTCTGAGTGGTGTATTTGTTTCCCTTAATTAAGAACGTAATACTTCTATGTATTCAATCCGAGTGCCAAACACCAAAAAAGGTGTATCCAGAGCACAAATTGAAGTCTCAACTCACTGAATTTCTGCATATTATGAAACATCGGTTTTCTGGCACAGCCAATATTCACAGGATGCCAAAAAGCTCCAATTTGTCTCTTTTTGGGTTTTCATTCTCTTTTTTAGACTTTTCCCCTTTCTGTAAATAGCTATTGATCCGGTCTACAATTTTGAAAAAAGCTTAAAGCATAAAAAAGTCCCGCCGGTTGGCGAGACTTTTAATCTTAAAACGTAATGGTTAAAAATTTTGCCGGTAATCAGCCGACGTAGTTAGTAGTAGTTGTTTGTTGTATTTAATCAACATTTTTAAATATATAACTCAGAATTCTGAGTGGTGTATTTGTTTCCCTTAATTAAGAACGTAATACTTCTATGTATTCAATCCGAGTGCCAAACACCAAAAAAGGTGTATCCAGAGCACAAATTGAAGTCTCAACTCACTGAATTTCTGCATATTATGAAACATCGGTTTTCTGGCACAGCCAATATTCACAGGATGCCAAAAAGCTCCAATTTGTCTCTTTTTGGGTTTTCATTCTCTTTTTTAGACTTTTCCCCTTTCTGTAATTGACTCGAAAATTTATAATTCTACTATATTTACCGCTTTACAAAACGAAATGGAGATTGTTAGAGGGTTTTTAGGTTTGTTAATACTTGTATTAATTGCCTTTGTATTTAGTAAAAGTAGAAAAAACGTAAACTGGAGACTTGTTGGAAGTGGACTATTAATACAATTAGTATTAGCTTTCTTAGTCTTTCAAGTACCCATCTTCGCAAGTGTATTTGAAGTACTCGCTGGATTCTTTACCAAACTGCTCTCTTTTACTGATGCTGGATCAGAATTTATATTCGGTAAATGGCCCGATGTAGCTCAATTATTTGCATTTGGACAAGAAGGTAAAGTAGAACATACCATCGGTTACGTCTTTGCTTTTAAAGTTTTACCCACTGTAGTCTTCTTCTCTGCCCTAACATCGTTACTCTATTATCTTGGTATTCTTCAAAAAATAGTTTTTGGCTTTGCTTGGATACTGAGTAAAACAATGAGACTATCTGGAGCGGAAAGCTTAGCTGCAGCTGCCAATATTTTTGTTGGACAAACTGAAGCACCGTTGGTGGTAAAACCATACATCGCCAACATGACCAATTCAGAAATTCTTTGTTTGATGACTGGAGGTATGGCCACCATTGCAGGTGGTGTATTTGCTGCTTTCATTGGGTTTCTTGGAGGTGACGATCCTATTCAGCAACAAGAGTTTGCTAAGCATCTGCTAACAGCATCTATCCTTTCTGCCCCGGCAGCCATCGTATTCGCAAAAATTCTACTGCCCGAACAAGAAGAAGTTGATAAAGAATTAGACATCGATAAATCGAAGATGGGTAGTGGTCCACTTGAAGCAATTGCTGTTGGAACCACCGAAGGAATTAAACTTGCCGTGAATGTAGCTGGGATGATCCTGGTTTTTCTTGCCTTTATCGCCATGATAAACT
>CBDUEX010000121.1:0-5631 GCA_965366305.1 uncultured Bacteroidia bacterium
TGGCTTTGAAGTACAAGTACTTTCATCATAAGGAAAATCATTCCACGGAAGAACACCTCGTTGCTTCATAACGTCCATGGCCTTATTGATGTATGCACCTTGGCAATTTGGTAAGGCAATTTGATTGTATAAACTGCTTGGGCTAAATGCAACCGAGTTTGGGCTTTTTCCTGTTGCTTTTGCTTCCATTATAGTACGTGCAGCATAGCTACTTGCCCATCCTACACAACTTCCTTGATATCCTTGGTTTTTACGAGTTGGGCAATACTGTTGCAACGAAACTCGCTCGGGTAACGTGTTTTTAGATGTTTCAGCTAAAGGAGTATACACTTCTGCTTTATCAAATTCATCTGGATCTAATGTTGCCCCTTTGGTTAAATCTGATTCTTGATTTGATACGTCTGCTACATTATTCATGCAGCCATCTTTAGTGAAATACCAAATAGCCCCTATTGCTAAAAGTAATATTAATAATTTTGGTTTCTTGATGAGGAAGCCTAAAATCATTGGTAGGAAGGAAAGAATTCCTCCTAAACCAGATCCTCCTTGTTTATTTCTAGGAATATTACTTTGGTTGCTTTGCCCTTTATTTTCGTCGGGCACCATTCTAATTGGCATAGTTTTATTTTTTAATTGAGATACAAATTAACTTAATTGAAACAATAAATTAGGTCTGCACCCAACCATTGTTTTAAGTTTGACGTATATAGCGATAAAAGTATCATAAAATGAAATCAAAAATTTTACTCTTAACATTGGCTTTAGTTTTTTCTCTTGCAGTTTCGGCACAAACCTCAGTGTCTGCAATTATCAATACCAATCAGGTTTGGACCAGCAGTGGAAGTCCCTATCTTATTGGTCAGAACACTTATATCGACACAAATGGATCGGTAAAAGTTGGACCAGGTGTAACGGTTCAATTTACAGGTAATTATAAACTAATGATTGATGGTGAATTTCAAGCAGTAGGAACTAATTCCAGCAAGATATCCATTCTTAAGGCACAGCTCGATTTTAGAGATGGAAGTGCAGATTACGATGATTCTACGGGGTCAGGTGCTTTTTTTGAGCACTGTTATATCACTGGCTATGGATCTGGATCTCGTGCAATTTCATATAGAAATACATCCATGAAATTTTCTTATTGTGAATTTGATAGTGTGTACTACGGAATTTATGGAAACTCAAATGGATATAACAAGTTAGTTATTGAAAATTCTAAGTTTCAAGGTATGCCGAATAACTATGGCTACCCAGTTTATACTTCAGGGCCGTATAACGACATCAGAATTACGGGAAGTGAATTTTCAAATGCCTACAATATTTATGCCTATGGGGCAACATTATTTGAAAATAACACTGTAGATAATATGCAAGCGACAAACTTGTACTTATATCAGGATGCTGTAATTAAATGCAATACATTTACCAATATGGTGAATGGTCTTAATTTAGGTTTAGTAAACCAGAATTATGCTCCAAAACTAGATATCACGTTCAATACGTTCGACTCAATTGGGGCGAGTGTGTACTCTTATATGCTTCGTATTTATAAATCATCAGCAAGTTATGTTTATGATTATGTTACTATAAATTACAATAACTTTTTAACTACAAGTGGTGTTACCAAGGTTGAGATTTATGGTCCAAACCCATCACCCGGAAGTAGCGATACTCTTGACCTTACCAATAATTATTGGAGTACTACCAGTTATTCGGCAGTTGATTCGTTTATCAAAGATTACAACGACGACATCACCATTTTTGCTCAAGCAGATTACAGTAATTTGTTATCTCAACCGCAAACTACATGCACTTACAGCGATCCATGTCCTATTGCAAATTTTCAGATTCAACAAGAAGATACTGTTCTTGTCTTTTATGATTCGTCATGGGCTTCAAACGGATATGTGATTGATTGGTACGTTGATGGCACCCATGTTGGTTCTGGAGGAGTGTTCACCTATACAGAATCGACACCTGGAACATATTACGTTTGTTTAGTGATTGAAGATACTATTAATAATTGCATTGATAGTAGTTGCCATTCATTTACAATCTCGGGATCTTCCACCTCGTGTCATGCATCCTTCTACCTTGCTATAGATACAAATAACCTGTATAACCTTTACCTTGTAAACAATAGCACTGGGACTACTAGCTCAACAAATTACATTTGGAGTTTTGGAGATGGAACGGGTTCAACCTCATCCAATCCAACACATCAATATGCTTCATTTGGCTTGTATCAATTGTGTTTAACATTAGAAGATTCTGCAGCGGGTTGTTACAGTACCTATTGTGATTCAATAGGAATGGACAGTACAGGTGCGGTACTTAAGAAAGCGGCATTTACGATAAAGGTGATAGATGAAAGTGTGCTTTTATCTGTGAATACACCCAACAATGTTTCAGAATTCAACATTTATCCAAACCCAACTACCGGAAAGATTACATTAGATGTAAACGCGAATATGGCCAACGAAATGAATGTGGTTGTTTATAACACTGTTGGACAAGAAGTGTATACCAGCAATGTGCTAACCAAAAGTGGAAATAATAAGATTTCAATTGATTTATCAGATGAATTGAACGGAATGTACATGATACAATTGCGTTCAGACAACGGAATGGTAACCAAGAGAGTCTTACTTAATAAGTAACATTTAGATTTATAAGAGGGTTGGAGCAATTCAACCCTTTTTATAAAATGACGGAACAAGAAATTATAAAAGGATGTATCAAAAATGATAGACGCTCTCAAAACGCGTTATACAAATTGTACTATCCTTTAATGAGCAGTGTTGCGTTACGATATTCCAACAACCAAGAAGAAGCAGTTCAGAAAATGAATGGTGGCTTCTTTAAAGTACTAACCAACATTAATAAATATGATAATCAATATGCCATTGCTACATGGATTAGAAATATTTTGGTAAATCATATGATTGATGAGTTTAGAAAGGAAAAGAAATACATAGCAAATATTCATCTAAGTGATTTTGATGAAATTGTTGCGGTTGACTTTAATGATGGTGAACGCAATTTGGAAGAACAGGAGCTTAGGTCATTATTGAAAGCACTTCCAGATGTGACACAAAAAGTGTTTAATATGTATGCGATTGATGGATATAAACACAGAGAAATTGCTGATTATTTGGGAATTTCTGAAGGAACAAGCAAGTGGCATGTTAGTAATGCAAGAATAAAATTGAAAGTACTAATTGAACAATTGTATAACAACGAAAAAAAAACGGTTGAATTAGCAAGATGAAGAAGATAGATAACATATTCAAAGAAGGATTAGATAATAAGGGATTAGCTTACTCAGAAGCTCATTGGGATGCAATGGCTGCTATGCTGGATGCTAATAAAGTGGGCTTCTTTGCACGAAATAAGTGGCTCCTAGGATTATTAAGTCTTTTACTTACTTCAGGGATTATTGCTTTTTTCATTTTTAAAACTCCTCAAAACCAAACTGCAAACACCAACTTAAAAACCGATAAGAACGTGAGCAGTATGATTAGTGAATTTAAGGAAGAGCCAACAACTGAGCCCATTCAACAAGCTGTAGCGAAAGTTGACAAGCATGAATCGGGTATTGAAGTTGAAATGAAGCTACCTAGTAAGAAACCACTTCGTAAAATAGGTGCTCCAGTTACTCAAAACGCTCAAGCTTTATCATCGTCCTCACCTATTGTTCCACAAGTTACGCTTCCATTATCAAGCAAATTAGAATTTAATCAAGCAATAGAAGTAGAAGAATTGTTTGAGCACAGCATAAATTTAGATGTTATACGATTAGAAGGGATCGACATCAAGTCACTTCATAGCCATTCTGCTACTACGTTTAACCAAATTTCTGTTGATCAAAACAAAGGAAGAACACCACTTTCATTTTACATTGCTCCATACATTGCAGGGAATAATTACACTAAAAATTATGACGAGTTAAGTGATTCAAAACTAAAGAGTGCTGAAAGTCCAATAAACAGTATTGGGTATGGTATAGATTTTCAACTAAAACGCAACAACTGGATAGTGAAATCAGGAATAGGGTTTGTATCGTTGAAAGAACAAACCAACTACTTATCGAAGCAGAATACTTATGGTTATGATACTTCTTTTAGATTGCTGAATGAACAATATGCCTATACTCCTAGAGGAACTCGAATTGCATTAATTGAAGAACATGTAGATACGTTTAAAACAGGAGAACTAGAACAAGTTGAATGTGAGGATTGCATAACCAAGTTTAGTTATGTGACTGTACCACTTGCAATTCAATATGAACTTGTGAAAAATAGAATGATATACTTTGGTGAAGTAGGAATGAATGCATCATTTCTCAAGAATTCAGCAGGTAATTATACTTTTAGATCAACAGACTCTACGCAGTCTTATCGCGTAGAAGAGGTTACGAATCACCCTTCTCTTACAAAAGTAGTGGTTTATGCTCAAGCTTCTGCAGGGGTTAAATATCGCATTTCTTCAAAGCTAAATGCCGATGCCAGTTATGGTTTCAGCAAAGGCTTGAACTCAATGATGGCCGACTATGATCAGAGAGCTGTTCTTAATCAAATCAGAATTGGATTTGAGTTTAAAATTAAGTAGAACAACTTGTAATTGTAGATCAATCAATCTTTAATTTACGGGACAAAAAAAATGCCGAAGGATTTGCATCCGACGACATTTAAAATATTAACCCCCGTTAATAGAATTGTAAGATAATGATTGTAAAAAGCTTCATTATCAATGTTTTTTCTTCAAGCCACGGGTGTATTACGGCTAAAAGTATAAGCAAAACTACACTTATTTTTCGACGAAAGAAAAAAAGATGTCAATATCAACTTTATTGATACGCTTAAAACCACTAGTTTTTTAGAAATGTAAAACGATAAATCGCATTGCTAGTGGTCAATGTTGCAAAATATAGGCCATTTGTCCAATCAGATACGTCTAAAACATTGTGTGCATTTGATTCTTTCAATATCTCCTTCCCTTGGCTGTTGTAAACATTAATTTGATCAATCTTATCAATTGAAAGATGCAAATAATCAGAAGTAGGGTTTGGATAGGCCAATACTTGAGGGTGCTCAATTTCTTTTACAGCAGCACCTTTGTATATGCCTAGTAAATATAGCCAGACAGGTTCAAATAATGCAGTTCCATTTATATCTTGTGGTGTGTCACTGTCTCTTACTGTTGCATTGTGATTTGCCGAAGTGCCGGATTTATTGAAATCGGTATAGAGTATTGTACTTCCAGAATTTATAAATGTACTGTCATTAACAGCAATAGTATCTTGAGACTGGGTTAACCCTAGATTTTGCCAGATTTGATATTGATCACTGAAGTCTACCACATCATCGTTAATATTATTAAACCCGAAATAGCGGGATATTGGAGTGGTTTTGGCATCATTTAGCCAATGAGCCGGAGCATTAAAAAAATTACTCCAATCATTTGGCGATGAAAACATAATGATTCTTTTTAATAACCTTGTTTTACCTAAATATGCTGCGTGCCCTCCGCCCTGTGAGTGACCCGAAACTATTACTTTATTCCAATTAATAGCGTCTGATTCGAAGTATTGTTCCCAGTTATTGGTTGGGAATTCGTTTTGTAAAT
>CBDUEX010000122.1:0-5615 GCA_965366305.1 uncultured Bacteroidia bacterium
TGAACCAAATTCTGTAAATGCACATCCCCATCTTTCTCAAAGTGGCGACATAGCTCTTATTCACAACGGTATAATTGAAAACTACGATACACTAAAGAAGGTTTTAATAGCTCGTGGGCATGAATTTGTAAGTGATACCGATACCGAAGTGCTTACACATTTAATTGAAGAAATTAAGGAGCAAGAACAAGTAGATTTACTTGAAGCAGTTCGACTAGCATTAAACGAAGTAATTGGTGCATACGCCATAGTGATTTTAAGCAAAAACGATCCAAATACACTGATTGCTGCGAGAAAAGGCAGCCCTTTGGTTGTTGGGATTAGTGAAACTAAAGGAGAGTTTTTCCTGGCAAGTGACGCAACACCAATTGTTGAATATACCAAAAAGGTTACTTACCTTGATGACAATGAAATAGTATCCATTCACGATGGAGAAATGACGTTAAAAACAATCGATAATGTCATCAAATCACCGTTTATTCAAGAACTAGAAATTAGCTTAGATGCTTTAGAAAAAGGTGGTTACGAGCACTTTATGCTTAAAGAAATTTTTGAGCAGCCTAAGTCTATATACGATTCGATGAGAGGACGGTTTGATCCTCATAATTTAACTTTTGCTATGCGTAGCTTGGAAGAGTATGCAGGGAAAATTAGAAACTTAGACCGAATAATTATTATAGCTTGTGGAACATCATGGCACGCAGGTTTAGTTGGTGAATACCTTATAGAAGAATTTGGAAGAATTCCTGTTGAGGTAGAATATGCATCTGAATTTAGATATCGAAATCCTATTATTACTGAAGACGATTTAGTGATTGCTATTTCTCAAAGTGGAGAAACAGCAGATACACTTGCTGCTCTTGAAATGGCTAAAGAAAAAGGAGCAACTATTTATGGCATATGTAATGTTGTTGGATCTAGTATTCCACGAATTACTCATGCTGGAGCCTATACTCACGCAGGTCCAGAAATTGGTGTGGCTTCTACTAAAGCCTTTACAGCTCAAGTTACAGTTCTTACTTTACTGGCACTAGGTATAGCAGACATACGTGGTAAAATATCAAAAGAGCGACTAAGACAAATGTTCGCTGAGTTAGATACCATCCCTCAAAAAGTGGAATCTTTACTACAATCTTGTGATGCAAAATGTAAACAAATTGCAGAAATATACCAAGATGCTCCAAACTGTCTTTACTTAGGTAGAGGATACAACTTTCCAGTTGCCCTAGAAGGTGCATTGAAGCTAAAAGAAATTTCATACATCCATGCAGAAGGATATCCGGCGGCAGAAATGAAGCATGGTCCTATTGCTTTAATTGATGAAGAAATGCCCGTTATTGTAATTGCACCGAAATGCAACTACTATGAAAAGCTGCTTAGCAATATTCAAGAGGTTAAAGCTCGAAAAGGTAAAATAATTGCTATCGTAACTGAGGGTGATGAAAAAGTTAAAGAAATTGCAGATCATTATATCGAGAGTCCAGATACTGAAGATTGCCTTACTCCAATTTTAGCAACCATTCCGCTTCAATTGTTATCGTACTACATCGCTGTTATGCGAGGTTGTAATGTAGACCAACCTAGGAATTTAGCAAAGTCAGTTACAGTTGAATAGCTGTATACCTATTTATACACTTTATTAGACTTCATTCTTTTTACACAATATCATATGTAGCTGATAAACAGTTATGTAGGTAATTTTTTACATTTTGGGTGTATTAATTGTTTTAGTTCTTTCAAATAAAAAGGAGGACCCAAATTATGAAAAAAACAATTACATTTTTAACAATTATTATGCTAACTGCATTTGCAGTATCTAAAGCTGAGGCCTCAAAACTTATCTTACGAACGAATACTTTTAAAGCAACTGCTTTTATTGCAGGACAAACTTATTATTCCCATCATGGTGAATTTAATGTTCAACACTTACCCCCAGGCAGACACTTTGTTACCGTAACCGAACAACGCGGAAGACAAGGCAGAGGAAGGGGTTACGGTAAACGAGAATTCAACAACCACAACAGAGGACAGCTCGTTTTTAGAGGGCGAATTCACATCCCAAGTAACAGTGTGGTTTATGCCAGAGTTACTCCGCGAGGAATGTTAGTTATCGACGAAATTCGAAGAGTTCGTGGTCATCAACCAACACACAAAAGGCCACCGGTGAATCATCGTCCACAGTATCGCAACAACGATGTACGGAACAATCGCAATCGTGATTACAGAAATCCTAGAAATGTAGATTATGCTCCAAGAAGAGGAGGTAATTTTAATACTGCATTGGCGATGATAAATAGAGCATCGTTTGAAAGCGAAAGGCTTTCTTTAGCAAAACAGTATATTCAAACGAATAACATTACGAGTAACGAAGTTTTATTACTCATGAATACCATGGATTTTGAAACATCTAAACTGGAAGTTGCCAAGCTTGGATATGATTACACCATAGATCCAGAAAACTATTTTATTGTGAATAAAGGATTTGGTTTTAGTAGCAGTATAAATGCTCTAAACCGACATATAAATTGAGGCTTACAAAAGGGACCCTAAGGGGTCTCTTTTTAGTTAAAGATTTTACTTAAATCTTGGTCTCGAATAGGTTTGGTTATATAATCTTTAACATACTCATTCACTTCTGCTTTCTCAACATCAACAGGATTAATAGACGAACTTAACATGTATATTTCAATCCCTTTTTGCTTTTCTTCGTTTACAGACTTGTACAACTCTAAAAAATCCCAACCATCAACTAAAGGCATATTTATGTCTAATAAAATAATACTAGGCAAATCTGCTAAATCGGTTTCTTTCAGATAATTAAAGATCTCTTCCCCGTCATTAAATACCAAAACTTCTTTGGCAAGCAACAGTTTCTCAATCTTTATTTTAGTTGTAAACTGAAAAATATTATCATCGTCAACTATAGCTACTTTATTAATCATGACACTTTTCCTTTAGGTAATTTTATAATAAACTGACTTCCAATATTTGGCTCACTTTCAACTTTTATTGTTCCTCCCATTGCCTCAATCTGTGCTTTTGTAATAAACAGCCCTACGCCACGAGAATCCTTTTTCCTGTGAAATGTTTTTCTTAATCCAAAAACTTTGCTCCCGTACTTATTTAAATCAATTCCGAGACCGTTGTCTTTAAACACTAACTTTAAATCTGAATCCTCGACGCTAGAAGTTATTACAATCTCTGGTGGCTCTGATTCCTTAGAATATTTTAAAGCATTGGATATTAGGTTTAAGAATATACTTTCAATGTATGTTTTAGAGCCTTTTATTTTGTCTTCTTTAGCAAAATTTGTAGTGATTGTGGCTTGTTTGGATTTGATTATTTCACTCAGGCTATCCTTCACTTTGTCTACTATCTTGGTGAGAGAAAATACCGAAACCTCTTCTGAAATTTCATTTTTAATCTTTACAACTTCTGCCAAATCATTGATCGTCTCCATTAAATCTACAGAAACAACATCCAGCTTGTCTAAGAAAATATTAAAATTGTCTTGAGTTGGATCACTGTTATAAAAGTCTAACAACGCACGAATATTCCCTGCAGGGGAGCGTAAGTTATGAGATGATATATAGGCAAATTCTTGCAATTGTTTTGTTTGATCTGCAAGTTTATGGTTCAAATCAACCAGTTCGTTATTGGTGTTTTGTAGTTTTATTTTCTCAAGATTTAATAATCGCTCCGCACGCTTTCTCTCTGTGATATCAATCACACTCGTTCTAACTATCGTTTTATCTTCAAAAGGTAATTTAACCAACCGCACTTCACAAGGAATTAATTTGCCATCCTTTCTTCTCACGATCCACTCATAGATAACATTTTCACCTTCCACTGCACGTTGCATATAATCAATACTGGAGTCTGTACTATTATCTCCACTGGCTTGATTTATCGGACTTAAGTCTCCAAGTTTTAAACTTAGTAATTCTTCTTTAGTGTATCCAAATAATCCTACGGCATTTTTATTTGCGTCAATGTATTGTTTATTATCAAAGTCTAAAAGCAAAAGTGCTTCTGTTGCATTTTCAACAATAATTCTAAATCTCTTCTCACTTTCCTCAAGAGCGTTCAAATTCTTTATTTCTTTGGTGATGTCCTGGAAAGTGACAACTGCTTCGGTAAAGTTACCAAGCTCGTCAAACAATCCTCGCACAAAACAAATGGTGTCTACCTTATTCCCAGATTGCAATTCTAGTTCAAGATTCAAATCAAATGATTCGTAGTTTCTGGAAACCAAGCCCATCATTAAATCAATTAGATCCGTCCTATCTTCACTCGATATATAATTTTTTAGATCGTCTCTATTAAGTGACTTCTGACTTGATTCAACGAGTTTATTAAATGCCTTGTTTTTATTGTGAATGTTTAATTCATTGTCAACCACTATGATTCCAGAGTAGTTGTTTTCGAATATCGATTTATAGCGAAGCTCACTTTTAGAAAGTCGTTGCTCAACTTCTATTTTCTTAGTAATGTCTGAAGAAATAATGAGTAACTCTTTAATTTCTTTATTTTCATCTAAAACTGGAATTTTTGTGGTTTGAAACCAATACAACGAGCCATATCTATCTGTAAAAGGTTCTAAAGGAATGTACTTTTTTTGCCTAGATTCAAAAACTTGTTGATCCGCAATCATGATTTGCTCAGGATTTAAAAACATGCCTAACTCGGCATCATCTTTCCCAAGTATTTCTGCCTCCCTTTTCCCTACCAAATCAGCAAAAGATTGATTTACCATTTTGTATTGACCTTGCGGATTTTTAACACAAATGATAAGGGGTAATTTTTCAACTATATTCCTATATTCAACATCTTCGAGAGAGACATTTGAATTTGATAAGACGGCAGGAAATGCAAACAGATTTCTTATTCTGTCTATCCAGCTTCTTTTCTTTACAGGATCGTTAATTGAATACATTTCTGTAGCAGTATTCACAAATTTAAGGGATTAATATTAAACACTTAGGAGTTTCCTTTTACTAAATTTAGACCTAAACTTGCAAACTGTAACATGAATAGGTCAGTACCAGCCAAAGCAAACAAGAAAAACACAGCTTTAATTAAGCGTGCATTAACGGATATGTTTAACGCTCGAGCCATGGCAGCTATCTATGATGAGAACAGACCGATAACCTCGTACGTTCACTCAACCTCTAAGGGGCATGAGGCGGTACAATTGGCCATGGCCTACCACCTTAAGCCTATCGATTGGGTAGCACCCTACTATCGCGATGAATCGTTATTGTTAGGAATTGGGATGAAGCCTTATGAATTAATGCTACAGCTTTTGGCTAAAAAAGACGACCCTTTTAGCGGTGGAAGAACTTATTATTCACATCCTTCATTACTAGATGAAGACAAACCTAAAATGGCCCACCAGAGCAGTGCTACTGGAATGCAGGCAATTCCAACTACAGGAATTGCACAAGGACTTCAATACCAAAAGAAAAACAATTTAACCAGCAAAGGTTCTTTAGATTCTATTGTTGTTTGTTCGATTGGTGATGGATCAATGACCGAAGGTGAAGTTTCTGAAGCGTTACAGATGGCTGTTTTGCATCAGCTTCCAATCATCTATTTTGTACAAGATAATGTCT
>CBDUEX010000123.1:0-5613 GCA_965366305.1 uncultured Bacteroidia bacterium
TCGGCACTTTCAGATATAGAATTGCTGTTAAACTGTTCGAATCATATTTTAATTAAAACAATAAATTCGGCACATACAGTTCTGAAAGGTAGAGCCAAGGCAATTAGAGGGAGTATAGAGGAAATCTCTGATTTAGACGCAAGAGACTTGCAGTGCGAAGAAGTTTTAATAGACAGCCATACTCCACTTGATTGTTATGTAAATGGTACGAAAGGATTGTTTGTGAAAATCTACAATAGTGGAAATATTTATTATTCAAGTGAACCTACCACTTATAAGGATTTGAACGAAAAACTGGGCACCGGAGAGCTGCTTAAGTTAAATTAAAAAAGGGACTTGATTTAACAAATCCCCTTTTTACAAACCAACTAACTAATATGAAACTTGCCAATTATTTTATGGCAATGGCTTTAGGTTTTAACTCTTCTTTTTTAAGAATAGAAACCTTTAAAAGGCCGTCTTCAAATCGAGCCTCAATTTTTTCGTAATCTGCGTTTTTTGGAAGTAACACAGCTCTTTCAAATTTTCCGTAACGAAATTCACTGATGTGAGTTTTGTCGTTTTCAGAAGTAGAACTTGAACTTCTTTCTCCGCTTATTTTTAAACGGTTGTTTTCTACTTCAATTGAGATATCTTCTTTTTTGATACCTGGTAAAGCAGCTTGTACTTCAAAAGCAGATTCCATTTCTGTTACCTCAATAGCAGGTCTAAATGCTAAATCTACATGTCCATTTTCTTCATTGAAGAAGTTTTCTGCTAATTCTCCGAAATTTCCAACTAACATATCTGATAGGAAAGTTGGGCGTGGTTTAATATTCATGACTTTCATTTTGTTTTTGCCAGAATTAGTTCAAATCATATGCCGAAGCATTTATAGGACAAAAAGGCGTGAAATCGGAATAATTAAGCTCAGAATAGCGACAATATGACCTATTTTGCGATAATAATCTGGTTGAGATCTTGAAATCCAGTATTGCTTACATCCCTAAAGTGAGAACTGAGGTTCATTACTAGGTTGGATATTTGATTCTGATCTGCATTGTTTTGGGCAACTAAATTAAATACAATGGCCTTGGGATTTGCTTTCATTAAGTTGCTCAGAAAGGATGGATCGAAGATGAACTGGACATTGTCTAACTCTTCAAATAAATCAACAAATATGATTTCATAGCTTTTTACATTGGATGCAAGAAATGCAGCTGC
This sequence comes from uncultured Bacteroidia bacterium, assembly GCA_965366305.1. Taxonomy (GTDB): domain Bacteria; phylum Bacteroidota; class Bacteroidia; order NS11-12g; family UBA9320; genus UBA9320. Next base: position 1,204 of record CBDUEX010000123.1, read on the forward strand.
ATCTGAACATTCTATAGCTAGATGAGTTTCATCTGCTGTTGCAAAGTGTTTCCAAAACAAATCAATGATAACCTGATCGTATTCGATTCCGTAAATGAAGTGCTTGTAATTGTATTCATCTTTTAGAATCTGGTTGATGCTTCCACAACCAAAGCCAAGGATAAGTGTGTTTTCAGCTTCTTGAATTTCAGAATTAATAAACGAACACGCTTTTTGAAACACTTTATAGCCATTTCCATATGAGAAATTAGCGTGCTTGGTGTTCAACATTTTCTTTCCGTTGGTCCAAACAACTTCTAAATAATGGTTATGTTCAGAAGATGTTTTTTCAACTGGGATATCCCAAACATAAGATAGAAATTTTATAAAGGCTTTCATAAAAAAAAGCCCCAGTTAAATTAACTGAGGCTTTGAATTTTTCATTGTTATTTTTAGTGTTGAACGATGATTTTGGAAACCGCTTTTTGATTGTCTCCAATTACTTCAACAAAGTAATTTCCTGATATTAATTCGCTTGTAGTAAGCTTTATGGTTCCATTACTATTTCCATTGGTAGTAACTACTGCCTTGCCACTTAAGTTATAAATGGTAGCTGTATAATTACCTTTTATGTCAGTATCCAATGTAATAAAGTTATTAGCAGGGTTTGGATACGCGTTTAGCATTACCTGTGGTGCAGATTTTTTTGGTCTTTTTACATTGGTTAGTAATGAACTAGTTTCCCATATTCCCATTCCGAATGTACCTGCGTAAATTTTAGGACCAGACCAAGGTCTGTCTTCTACTTGATACACAGTGTATACTGGCACTTTTGGGAAAGGCATATTTGCCTTAGACCCTTGCAATGATTCAACCCAAGTAGGAGTAGAGCTTGTGCCGTTTTGAGTAACCCACATTCCATATTCTGTTCCAAGAATAATCATGTCTGGATCATCAATATTAATTACTGCATGATAAACAGGGAACTGCGGTAGATTACCTTGAATACTATTCCATGTTGGGTTAGCATCTAATGCGTTGTTGGTTACATATACATAACTTGAATAGCCATAATTACCTACGGTAACTACTACTCTATTTGGATTGTTAGGATCTACTTCTACACTAGAAACAAATCGACTACCAATACTCAAACCTCCTGAAATGTCGGTTGATGTTAACGCTGGATCTATGTCATTGTAATTTGGAATGCTAACGGTATCAAACTGAACACTGTTAAAACCATCTACGCGATGTACACTTCCGTTTCTTCCAATGAACAAGCTGTTACCATCTTTGGAAGCATGCATGTCACCTACATTGGTAATGTTTGAAACTTTAAACCAACGAGTATCTTTATCACTTGGGTTATCATCATTAAATGCAGTTTTTAAAGCATTGTTACACATGTAAACACCATCATCCATGCATAAGAATAATCGTGCTTGCATCATGGAGTCCATCTTCAATCGTTGCTCATCAGTAAAATAATCTGCAGAATCTTTCATTCGTGCTACCATCACTGGATCTTCCCAAAGCTCCATTCTGGCATTAAAGATGTTGGATGGTTGATTTGTGCTAACAAATGCTTTACGAATTCGGTTGTCCCAAATTTCGCTCATTTCTTTACCACCTATAGTCGAACGACGCATTGAACTGTTGTATGACTCTGCAAAAGCAATATTTGGATTGTATTCTGAAAATTCTGCTTGAAATCCATCTCCTCCGATAATCTCTTCACCAATTTTTCGTGGGAAAGACTCTTTAGATATTAGCATAGTACGTTGATCTTGAGTACCGCCAATTATTCTTCCAGTTCTTGATGCAGAAATACCATAGAACTGAGTTGTTGTTAAACCAACATTAATTTCTTTGTAATTAGTAATCTCGGCGTTTGTGCTTCTAAAAATTCCTCCGTCCGTACATACGTACATTATAGGCATTGAACCTGAGACATCAAATTTAATTAAGTGTTTGTCTGAGTGTAGAACAAATGGATTTGTTGGCCCGCCAAATTTGGTTCCAACAATTTTTGGTCCTTCAGCATCAGTCCATTCTGCAAACTCTATACCGCCAATAAATACTCTGTCTTTATCAGTTGGATGCACTGCGATCGCTAAATCATAGTATCCTTGGGTGTTAAGACCAATATTAGTAAATGGAGCAAAAAATCGGCTAGATCTATTTACTTCCTTTGTCCAACTTAAACCTGCATCAGTTGATTTATAAAAACCAGTTAAACCATTACCTGCACTATTAGCTGGAACAAGCCCCGCCGACGCCACATTTCCAACTGTTACAGCATAACAATAGTTAGGGTCTGAACTAGACCATGCAACGCCTACACGTGTGTTTCCAGCTGAAGGAATGTCAGTTACTGCATTGTACGAGTTTCCGTCTGTTGGAGTAGTTGACCGGTATACAGTAGTATTTAAAGTAACCAAAATAGTTCCATTGCTATTAAACTGAATATCTCTGCAATTTCCACCTCTAATATTATTCCAAGTTGTTCCGCCATCATCAGAATATTTCAATCCACTTGCAGCACCTGCAAAGATTAAGTTTTGTGTAGGGTGAGTAGTTAACATGGAAACATATCCAAAATTGGTTGTAGTTGGTAAAAGACTAAACGTTTCACCATCTGTTGATTTATAAATTCCAGTTCCATCAAATCCAGCGGTTGATTCGTTGCCATTTCCACTAGTAAATCCACCTTCTCCGGTACCATATAATATTGAACCGTCGCTTAATTGTGCCATGGATACAATACCAAAATTGTCATCTCCCATGGTCAATGATCTCCAGCTGCCTCCTCTATTGGAGCTTTTGAACACCATACCGCTTACGCCACCAGTGTACAATACATTAGGGTCATCTTTGTCAATTACGAGGCAACGTGTTCTGCCACCTTCGTTGTCTGGTCCACTGAATTCCCATTCTAAAGGCCATTCAGTTTTATTTCTAACCGATCTTTCATAAGCAATTTGGCCTTGAACCTTAGCAATATCTTCGGCAGAAACAGTACCTGTTTCCACATTGTTACGAATCATTTTTATGTATTCGAACTGACCCTGGGCAGTGTTAGGTGCTTGAACTCTAGGCGAGTAATGATTTTCAGAATCAGAAAGATTCATGAGAACCACGCCAGATAAAAGTAGAGAACCAATTAATAAAAGTGTAATATTTTTATTCATATTTAAGCTTATTTAATATAAAGTGAAGCATGCAAATTTAAATTTAGATTTATCATAATCAAGTTTTACTTAATCAACTTACCATATTGGTTAATAAACGATTGATTTTGCTATTTGTTTCCGCCAATTTGATAGGTTGTATAGAACGTAGCAAATAGCTTGTTTTTGTTGTCATATAATATAGCTAAGTCACTGAAAAAGTAGTCTACTTTAGTCCCAATATTGAAACGTTGCAAGCGGTAAATTTTATCCCAAGTTATTTGTAAATTGACGTCGAAATGTAGCCCCCCTTTTAAGGTAAGGTCGTTATATCCTTTGCTCCAATTTGCAGCACCTAGTATACTCTCTTGAGATGCAAGTACTTCTTCTGTTTGTGTTGCTGCCATTGGCTTATATAAAGGGTCGTCTTGCTCATGAACATACACATAATATGGTTTTGTGATGGCTATAGACGGGCCAACTTGCATTCCAACTTGAAATTTTGGATTGAATGCCGATGAGGTTCCAAGCGTTTTATAACGTGCAAATCCAAGATCTAAGATATGGGCATTATTAAGCTTGCCATATACGTAAGGCTTAGGGTTGGTGAAACGTGGATTTTGGACTTTAATTTCTTTATCGTGTTTAAGTGTTCTTAAACTAAGTGACAATTGGTTATTGAATAATTTATTTCTACTGCCCAATTCTGCTGTTGTTACGATACCTATACCATTGGTTGCAACTAATGGACCTGCAGACCATTTGGTAAGCGACAAATTATGTTGAGCAATAGATGGAGTTAAATGAAATAGGAAGGTTATGGCTGCAATTAAACGGACTAAAAATGCCGCTTGAATGCTGTTAATTAACCATATCAAAAATTTCATTGTGTAAATATAAAGAATAATCTCAATTTTTGTTTGATATATGAGTATTACATCAAGTGTTACCTACATTGGAAGTTTGAGAACAAATTGTATTCACATTCAATCAAATTCGGAAGTAGTGACCGATGCCCCAAAAGACAATAATGGAAAAGGTGAACGCTTTTCGCCAACAGACTTAGTGGCTACATCGCTAGCTTCTTGTATGATTACTGTTATGGGCATTAAAGCAAATGAATCAGCAATGGTATTTGATCAAGTATCTGCTAAAATCACCAAGATAATGGCGTCTAATCCACGAAGAATATCAAAGATTATTGTCAGTTTTACAGTGGCAGATAAGTGGAATGAAAAGGAGAGAAAAATTATGGAGA
>CBDUEX010000124.1:0-5601 GCA_965366305.1 uncultured Bacteroidia bacterium
TTAATTCTAAGCTGGTTTGATTTTCCATAGGCATAACCGTAATGGCTTTGGATTCATAACTTGCTTTCTTAGGAGCTGTAAACGACAATCTACGGTAAGACTGAGTTGCTGCTACTTGTCTTGGGCTATTGAGCGAAATAGACTCTTCACTTATTGAAGTAAGATTGTCATCGTAATAGTCGCCTACTCCATCTCCATCTTCATCAATTCCAATAATTCCAGCAGTCACTTGAGAGCTGTTTAAAACAATTACATTACCAGACGAAGCACCAACAGCCTGCCACTTATCGGAGAATCCCACATTGCTTACAAACAACTGATTTTTACCTTGCGGTAATGAGATTGAGAAGTTTCCACTTTCATCGGTAACCGTACCAACCGATGTACCTTGCACTTTAATCGTTGCATAGGGAATAGGTTGACTATTTTGATCGACAACTCTACCACTTGCTTGAGAGATATTACTACTGATATAGTTGTTTAAATTGTATGAGTTTTGAGTAGCATTTGCCTTGTACGGATTTGGATTATATCCTCCAGAAATAAAGTTTAAATAATATGGTTTTAAAATAGGAAGGTCGCCACTTTGGTATGGATTCGCGTTGCTGAAAGTAAGCTTTACATTGTCCCAATCTTCTCCTGTATTCTGCTGCACATTTGCTTTATACACCAGTTTAAGTGGATCATTGATTGTTCCAACTCTAATGTCGTAACTTGGATACCAACTGGCATGATTAACCAAATAACTCAATTGAAATTTCCCGACTGTTACTTTGTCTGCTTGCAACTCTACGAGCACCTCACTTGTATTTTTTGTTAGCTTACTATTTAATGCATTTAATTGTCTTCTAAACCTCGACATAGCTGCACTAATTCCTGCTTTTTGGTAATTTAAATCGTTTCGTTTTCTGTTGATTGAAAGCAATTCAGTATAATAATATTGATGCACTCCTTTTAATGTAGTTGCATCTAAATTGTCATTGTTGCCTTTAACTGATCTGTTGTTCTGTAAAAATGCTTCACTGTGACTTAATGAATTCAACTCTATTTCTACTAGCTTATATGCCTTTTGGTAAAAATTCATGCTGTCAGAAATTACCTTCAGGTCTCCTTCCACTTCTTTCTCGTCGATGTAATTCATTTGATGACGAATTGATAAGATGGTAAAATCACCATCACCCTTTAATTGTAGTGTTTTTGCATCTAAATAAGGAGTTAAACCTCCCACTTTAATCGTACTGGTTCCTGTCTTTAAAGAAACATTGAAATCTCGGGTAACTTGAGCTCCATTTAAGAAAACAGTTACTTTGGATATTTCAGAATCGATAGATTTGGAATCATCTGCATTTGCAGTAAATAAGAAAAGCCATAAAAAAGCGAGAAAAATAGGACGTGTCATAATTACTATATACCCTCAAATGTAAAAAGGTAAATGGTAACATAAATGTTTTATTTAGGATTAGTCAATTTTGATTTACATAAGTATACAATTAATTGTACTTCAACTTATTTAAAGTTTTAACTTTGCTCGCAAATTTTGAAGAATTACTTACTCATAGGCTTCATTGGCTTTTTATCATTAACGGGGTGTAATCCGGATGTTATAGTTGACCAGTATCATTCACTTCCCGAAACAGGATGGCATTATAAAAATGAAATTACCGATACCTTTCAACCTAAAACGAATTACTATCACCAGTTATATGCCAATGTGCGAATCAATGGAGATTATGGTTATTCGAACTTGTATACAAGACTAACCATCACAGCTCCAGATAGCAGTAAAACCAAAGAAGTTATTAATTTAAAACTTGCTGAAAATTCAGGGAAGTGGCTTGGGAGTGGAATTGGTGATGTGATTACCTTTCAAATACCAATTCTTGGCAAGCAAACATTTAAACAAAAAGGTACCTATACCGTTAACATAGAACAATACATGCGATTAGAAAACCTGCCAAACGTAGTTTCGGTAGGAATAAAAGTTGAACAATTAGAAGAGATTTATTAGAAATGAATAACTATGATGTAGCCATTATTGGCTCAGGCCCTGGAGGATATGTTTGTGCAATTAGATGTGCACAGTTGGGAATGAAAACTGCAATTATTGAGAAATACAGCACCCTTGGAGGAACTTGCTTAAATGTTGGATGTATCCCAAGTAAAGCGTTGTTAGATAGCAGTCACCAATACCATGATGCAATTCACAAATTTGAAGCTCATGGTATCAAAATTGGCACTCCAAAAATTGATTTTGGACAGATGGTTACACGCAAACAAGGTGTTGTAGACCAAATGACTAAAGGAATTGATTTCCTAATGAAGAAAAACAAGATTGATGTTTATACGGGAATGGGGTCATTTGTTGATGCAACTACCATCGAAATTGCTGGAGAGAAAAAAGAAAAAATTGGGGCAAAAAATATTGTAATAGCAACTGGAAGTAAGCCTGCTTCATTTCCAGGAATGGAGATTGATAAGAAACGAGTAATTTCATCTACCGAGGCATTGAGTTTAAAAGAAATACCAAAACACTTAATTGTAATTGGTGGTGGTGTAATTGGCCTTGAATTAGGATCTGTTTACAATCGTTTAGGTTCTGATGTTTCTGTTGTGGAATATGCTCCTAGCATTATACCTACTATGGATGCTAGTTTAGGCAAAGAATTGGCTCGGGTAATGAAAAAAGAAAAGATGAAATTTCATCTTGAACATCGGGTTACATCTGTAACCACCAAAGGCAAAAAAGTAATTGTAAAAGCAGAAGGCAAGAAAGGTGAAGTAGTATTAGAAGGTGATTACTGTCTGGTATCAGTTGGAAGAAAACCATATACTGATGGTTTAAATACTGATAAAGCTGGGGTGAAATTAGACGATAAAGGTCGTGTTGAAGTGAACGATCACTTGCAAACATCTGCTTCAAACATCTATGCAATAGGTGATGTAGTTAAAGGAGCTATGTTGGCTCATAAAGCTGAAGAAGAGGGTGTTATGGTAGCCGAAATATTAGCAGGCCAAAAACCACATATCAATTATAATCTTATTCCGGGTGTTGTTTACACTTGGCCAGAAGTAGCTTCTGTAGGTAAAACCGAAGAAGAATTAAAAGCCGAAGGAGTGGATTACAAAGCGGGTCAGTTCCCATTTAGAGCAAACGGTAGAGCTGTTGCTGGAATGGACTTAGATGGCTTTGTTAAAATATTGGCAGACAAGAAAACAGATGAGGTTTTAGGAGCACATATGATTGGTGCACGAGCAGCCGATATGATTGCAGAAGTGGCAATAGCCATGGAATTTAGAGCTAGTGCTGAAGACATTGCTAGAACTTGTCATGCACACCCAACTACCAGTGAAGTTACAAAAGAAGCTGCCTTAGCGGCAACTGACAATAGAGCTATTCATTCGTAAGATGAAATGGTGTTTTCTGACATTGTTTGTTTGCCTTTACGGGTTGAGCAATGCTCAAAATACCAATGCCTCAAAAGCAGGAGTATTTTTTGGTTTAAGTCCTGAAGCTGATTTACCTGTTTCCTTAGATAGTCATTCCGTTTTTTCAAAAAGAGCGAATAAAGCGGTGATAGGTTTCTCCTATTCATATCAAGTTAAGGAGCGATTTAATTTTGGCATTCAAGCTTCATTTCATCAAGTTCCATTTGACATTAAAACAAATTCTACGACAGTTGAAGACGGCGTTTTTAATGTAAAATATCTTGGATTGATGGGAAAGTACAAGTGGCTTCAAAAAAACAATTATTCATTGAATTCAGGACTGGGATTAGGTTATGATTACACTTCCAAAAAGTTTAAAAAACTGAAAAGTGGTACATTTCAATTCTACAACGAAACGTACACTCACTTAAGATTATCTATACTTCTAGCTGAGCTACAAGTAGACTTAACCGAAAATATATACCTAAATGCTGGTGCAAATCTGGGAGCACCTACATTTTTATCTCTAGGAGCAGGATATTCTTGGTAGAAATAAAATTAGATACTTGCTAATATCTGGTTTAATGTCTCACTCGGACGCATTGCTTTAGAAGTTTTACTTTCACTAGGAAGGTAATAGCCTTCAATATCCACTGCATGTCCTTGCACTCCAATTAGCTCTTCGTTAATTCTTGTTTCATTGCTACCTAACAACTCAGCTACAGGACCAAATTTTGACTTTAACGCTTCACTATCATTTTGATTAGCAAGTGCTTCTGCCCAATACATGGCTAAATAAAAATGAGAACCTCTATTGTCAATCTCCCCTATTTTTCGAGCAGGTGATTTATCATTTTCAAGAAATTTTTCAGTGGCAACATCCAACGCATCTGCAATCACCTTTGCTTCTGGATTGCTATATTTTTCACTTAAGTGTTCCAGTGAAACTGCTAGAGCTAAAAACTCTCCAAGGCTATCCCAACGCAAGTAATTTTCTTCCACAAATTGCTGAACATGCTTAGGAGCAGATCCACCTGCACCAGTTTCAAATAATCCACCACCATTCATTAGTGGCACTATCGAAAGCATTTTTGCACTGGTTCCTAATTCTAAAATTGGAAATAAATCAGTAAGGTAATCACGCAAAACGTTTCCTGTTACGGAAATAGTGTCTTCTCCTTTTTTTAATCGGTCTAACGTAAAATGAGTTGCTTTTTCTGGACTCATAATTCGAATATCCAATCCAGCAGTATCGTGATCTAATAAATAAGTAGCTACTTTTTTGATTAGCTCCGCATCATGAGCTCTATCTTCATCCAACCAAAAAATTGCAGGTGATCCAGTTGCTCGAGCACGAGATACAGCCAGTTTAACCCAATCTTGAATTGGAGCATCTTTCACTTGGCACATTCGCCAAATATCTCCTTCTTCAACTTGGTTACTTAGCAATGTATTTCCATTGCCGTCAATTACGCTTACAACACCAGCTGAAGCCAGTTCAAATGTCTTATCATGACTTCCGTACTCTTCTGCTTTTTGTGCCATTAAACCTACATTAGGAACAGTTCCCATTGTAGTTGGATCGAATGCACCATTCTTTTTACAAAAATCAATTGTTGCACTAAATACTGAGGCATAACTGCTATCTGGAATTACAGCATTCGTGTCTCCTTCATTTCCATCTTCATCCCAAACTCTTCCTCCATTTCGGATCATTGCTGGCATACTTGCATCAATAATCACGTCACTAGGAACATGTAAATTAGTAATGCCTTTGTCGCTATTCACCATGCTAAGTTTTGGCTGAGATTTATAAATTTCTTTTATGTCGGCCTCTATTTCTGCTTTTTGAGCAGCAGGTAATTCTTCTAATTTGCTTAATAAGTTTCCAAAACCATTGTTCAGATTCACATCTAATTGCTTAAATGTTGCTCCATGTTTTTTGTATAAGTCATCAAAAAATACACGTACAGCATGACCAAAAATAATTGGATCCGAAACCTTCATCATAGTTGCCTTCATATGCAATGAAAAGAGGCTACCTTGTTGTTTCGTTTCCTTGATGCTTTGATCAAGGAAGCTAACGAGAGCATTTTTACTCATGAAAGTAGAATCGATCACTTCACCTGCTAACAAAGGACTAGCTGCTCTCAATTCAGTTTTATTTCCTTGATT
>CBDUEX010000125.1:0-5539 GCA_965366305.1 uncultured Bacteroidia bacterium
TTGTAATTATTTCCTCCTTTACTTGAAATGGCTGTTGAAGTCATTTCAATTTTAGGATATTTTGTAGCATCAAAATATTCTTCTTTCTGTAGATGTGCATCTCGTTTGTCAATTCCCGTTTTAATCGTTTTTGTGTCAACGGAAGCATAGATGCTTGAATTTGCCAAATCTGCTGGATCAAAAGTTACACTTGCTCGAAGACCAGATAATGAGCCATCTACTGTTACGCCTGCATTCTTAATATAAAACTTTACTGATGCCGTACTTGGAGTCCAAGATGTTGCTATAGCGATGCTTGCTGTGAATAACAATGCGAATATTAGGTGTATTTTTTTCATTTCTTATTTGTTAAAAGGTTTAAAGTTTACCGATATCATGCCCATTAGCGATTTATATCGAAATCTATCATTATTAAAATTGTATGCTATCTTATTAGTAGTGGTATACTCCGTAAACATAAAGGTTAGACCAGCGTTAAAACTTAATCGGTCATTAAGGTTATAAGTGCCATATAATTCACTATTCAACATCCCGATATCATTATCACTTATTAAAAGTAGGTTATACGATGTTGGTTTGGCAACTTCGTATTCGTTTGCTGTTGATGGTCTATCAGATGAAATCATTTTACCATTAACATCATGTCCAAATGCAATGCCAAAAGCGTCAATGTTGAAGCCAACGCCCCATTTATCATTGAAATCATACTCAAAATAGATTACTGTGTTGATAGAATTGTGTTGTGCACTGTGGACACTAAAGGTGTCAATATTCTCATTTATGTTTTCTATAAACAGAACTTGAGGTCCCTTTTCGCCACTTGTTAGCTCAGCTGGAGCAGTAACATAATATTTATCATTATTTAGATAGCCATTAAATCGTAAGCCATATCCAAGCTTAAACTTATTATTGGTTGTAACACCGTGTAATTGCTTCCAGGATAAGGACACATTAATTTCTGAAGAACCTCCAGACAAAGCAAGTCCAAAATCGTGATTCTTTTTGAATGGAATTTGTGCGTATGTAGATTGATAACCTACCAGAATAAAAATTATAAGTATTACTTTTTTCATATTAAAAACATTCTCCAAATACAATATAAAAACCATGGCTGTCTTTAGTTCTTCCATAGTCGAAGCGAATATTGGCCTGAGACTCTTTATGGATTTGAAAACGTAGCCCGCCGCCATAGTTATAATGAAATTGATTTAAATGGAAATCCATAGTTTCCTTATATACCTGTCCTATTCCTGCAAAAGCAGCAACTCCTATTCTCCAAAAAATGTTTCGCCTTACTTCGGCTTGTGCTAGTGATAGGTTGTTATCTCTAAATCTACCAGCATAAAAACCTCGTAAAAATCGCGGACCTCCAATGTATGGCATCATTCTGAAAGGCACAAATCCCTGATTATGAACGGCATATAAATTTGTGTTTAGCACCAATTTATTGAAAGTGTGATAGTATCTAAGGTCTAATCGCTGATTGTTAAATCCTTTGGTCGAATGACTCTGATCAAAATACTTTGTAAACATGGTTTCAAAATAGAACCCTTGAGAAGGGTTAAGCAAGTCATTCCTTTTATCTATGAGAAAGCCAAGTCCCGTTCCTAATGAAGCGTAGCCCATGTCATCAATTGTAAAACCCTCTTGTTCGATATTTTTATTGATATGAGTCAAGTTTTGGAAGTGAATTCTTGGTCCGATGTACCAATCTCTTTTGAGCTTCGTATAGGTTGTGACCTTAAAATCGAAGTATCCAATGTTTATCAAACAGTGATTGTCTTTTTCGTTGTTGTTTCCAATACCAAAATAGAATTCCGGAAATTTGCTTAAATCATGTGACCCTCGAATGTACCACCTGTCTCTTTTAGAATAGATGTTAAAATCACTCTGAAAAGAAGCTTGTTTACGAAGAGTTACATCTAAGAACAGCTGTGCATTCGACTCGGAAGTACTGCTGTCAGTGGGCTCTAAATACCCTAAAAGTGTTGCACCAAAACCCCAACTTGTTTCAGGTGTGTGAAAAATACTTGGTAATGGTTGAAGCCGATATCTTTTTGTGCTGTCTTCTTCAGCCTTCACAGCAGAAAAAAGACATAGCAAGACTAGAAGCAATATGTATTTAATCGGTTTCAATGTTAGTTGTAGATTAGTACTACGTATTAGTTTCCGTTCCTTACATAAAAAGGCTCCCCTTGCATAGAATTTATAATAACGGAACCAATAGGCGGAATTAGGTTAAATAATTTAACAACCAAGTGATGGCTGGTTGTATTGAGCATGATGCTGTTTAATAATTTGGCTTTTGAGACTTTAGAACCGAATGATGAATTCCAAATTCTGCTATAATTTTTTCGTAGTGTGTTAAATTCAGTGTGCGTTTTACATAGTTCAGAAAGTAGAAGTGCTGTTTTAGCTGCAATGCTCATTCCATTGCCACTTAATGGACTAATAGATCCAGCAGCATCTCCTGCAAACAACATGTTTTCGCTGTACAATAGTTCTTTGCTAAATTTAATGTTGCTGATAATCAATGGCTTGTTCCATAAAAAGTGAGCAGAATTAAAAATTGATTTTAAGTGACTGTTTTTCTGAAGTATGTTTTTTTCGAGTAAATGCACGTCATTTTGTTGCTCTTTTAAGAGAGCAGAATCACACAGGTAGCATAGACAATACCTATCGTCTTCTATCTTACTTATTCCACAATATCCGCCTTCAAATGAATGGAGAGAGATGATGTCAGAATTGAAATTGCCAGTAATATGATACTTTACACCAATATAGTTTTTGGCTGGAATTTCTCTTTTTTGTTTGGTATAATTGGCTGAATACTTGCCATGTGCTCCAATTATTAAGTCGACATTAATCTGCTGCTGGTTAAAATGAATAGTTTGTTGATCTACTGAAGTTACTTTGGTATTTGGAAAGAAAGCGATGTCATAGTTTTTAAAGAGTAATGTTAGTTCATAATCAAGTTTGGCCCTACTTAATCCAAAGCCACCCATTTTTAATTGGTGGTTGAAACTGGCTCCCTTTTGTGAAGTTAGCTGAAGTTCTTTAATAATTGGCAAGTTCCATTCATCAAGAGGTAATCCTAGTTGCTTAAAAAATTCATACGATTCTAACGAGACAAATTCTCCACAAACCTTGTGTTTAGGATAGGTTTCTTTTTCAAAAATAACAACCTTTTTGCCTTGTTGAGCCAGCAGAATGGCAAGACAGCTTCCTGCAATACCCGCTCCAATTATGCCAATGTCAAATTTATCCATAAACTATAATTTGGTGCCGAAAAGCCCATTTCCATTTCAAACTATATCGGCTGGCTCCAGCACGTTTCAATAGTGCTCTCCATTCTCTTTTTTTGAAGCCTCTTAAGACGCTAAGTGGGGCGTCATTTTTTACTAAATGTGATTTGGAGAACAAGCTAGTTAGTAGCTTTATACTGTAGTATGCGACAGGGTTTCGCTCCAAGTCGTTGATTATTAGAATGTTGTTGTTTTTTATGGCAAATTGAATTAAATCTACTATCTCGTCATTTGATAAATGGTGAGTAAAAAGAGAAGCATGTAATACATCAACATTTTGAACATGATTTGGATAGTTTTTATAGTCATCATGAATAAATTGTAGATCAGAATTTAGATGTGATTTAGCATATGCCACACATTCCGATTTTAAGTCAATACCATAAAGATTAAGGGCTATGTTTTGTGATTTTGACCATTTATTAATTTCATTTAGTGTATCGCCACCACCCGAACCAAGATCAATAAGGGTTGCTTTTGTTAAATTTAAGGATTTAATCGCATTTAGGCTTATGGCATAACCTCCTAAATAGCTGTTGATTGCATGAAGTTCTTTCAAGTTTAGAATGAGGTCATCGTGGTCTACTTCAAAGTCGAGTAATTCTTTTTTTATTGATCGCTTATTAAACATATTCGAGCAATGCACTTTCAAGCGTTAATCCAGGCCCAAAGCCACAGGCAATTATTTCAGAATTAGCTTTGGTTTTTTTAATCATCATTTCTTTTAGCACAAATAGGATGGTTGCAGAAGACATGTTTCCGTAGGTATTAAGAATATGCCTAGAGTGTTGAACAGTTGAATTTTCTAGTTGTAATACAGATGCAATTCCATCTATTATTTGCTTTCCTCCTGGATGAATTGCCCAGTCAACAGTACGAGGTGCCTTGTCGAATAGTGATTGTTGTATAAGAGACTCTTTTATGCTTTTAGGTACATCAGAAGACAGTGTCATTAAAAAACCTGTAGGAGACACCTTCCAGCTCATTTCATTTTTAGAATTTGGTATTAGTCGTGATTCAAAGTCTGTGAGTCTGAATTTAGCTTTTGGGGCTGAAGATTTTACAATAACGGATGCGGCACCATCAGCAAAAAGCGAGTTGGATAGCAGGTAATCGTCATTAGTCTTATTTTGAAAATGAAGGGTACAAAGTTCAACAGAAACTACTAATACACAACGATTTGGAACATTACAAATATCTTTAGCCATTCGTAAACCAGTTAATGCTGCATAGCATCCCATAAAAGTTATGTTGTATCTTCTAATCGATGAACTGAGTTGGAGGTTTTCGACAAGATCTATTTCCACTCCGGGAGCTTGCATTCCGGTACAACTTATAAAAACGATGTCTGTGATGTCTTTTTTGTTTTCTTCGAATGCTGGATTATTAGTAATTGCCTTTGTTGCTAAATCAACTGCAGCACTATGATACTTCGCGAGCTTTTTTTCTAAAGGTAGTTTCGTAAGGCCTACAATATTTGGTTCTACACAATGTCGTTTTGAGATGGCACTCTTATGAGCAAGAAAACGAAGCTTACGTTGTATCGCTTTTTCGGGAATTAGTGGAGTGAAAATATCTAGAAATTCATCTTGAGAAAGAAAGGTTTCGGGAACAGCTGTTCCAATATCGATTATATAACTCACTACCTATTAATAACTAAATAAAGGAAAAAAAGATTTAGAATAATTGCTGAAATTGTGCTCATTCTCATAGTATGTTTATAGTTGGCATATGATTGGTCATTCCAAACCAACTTAAACCAATACAAAAAATAGGCAATAATAGGAAGTTGGGCGAACACAAGAATATAGAACGAATGAATTTGATTATCCTTAAAATAGAGGTAGTAAAACAACGTAGCGAGACTAAACATCAAACCGGAAAAAAAGAAAGTTCCTTTGTATCCCAGTTTGAAACTAATTGTTTTAACACCATCAGCTAGGTCGCTTTGGTGTTGATAGATTTGTGTAAGCGGGTAAATTGCACCAATTTGGAAGGAGCACGCAAGCAACGAGTACAAATTAAACTCTTGGGGCATTTTCAACGATTGGAAACAGCCATTAGCGTATCCAGTAACACCCAATTTAGATAGGTAGTATGTAAAGCCTCCTTGAAAGATGAAAATTATAAGGAAGCCAATTACGGCGTATTGCTTGAGTCGTATTGGTTTATAACTGTACAAGCGAGACATTAAAATGTAAGTTACAATTAGACCAGTAAAAAGATAATTAATA
>CBDUEX010000126.1:0-5507 GCA_965366305.1 uncultured Bacteroidia bacterium
ATTGCGTTCGTTTGCTTTCGGCATTTGCCGCCCATTTTTCCGCAAAACGAGTAACCATCATAAAGGCCCCTAATACGATTAGCCAGGTCCAACCTTGAGTCATTTTAAGACCTATACTCACGATTGCTGGAGTATTCAGAAAAATAACTTCTACGATTAGAAAAACTAGAAAAGCTAGAGCAACATGCAAGTAAGTTTTGCGATAAAAAGCTATTCGTTCAAAGTCCGAAGCTTGCGATAAGTTGTAAGTTGATTGTACGTTTTCCATTTTATGAATTTATTTCTTAGAGCAATAATACTTAATTCTCAGAATTTTAGTTCAAAGTTTCAGACTAGAAAATGGTTTCAATTGACTAAGGAGTATTGGCATTTACGTACATTTGTCGCTTATTATTTATTCAATGTCCTTTACACCAAAATATAATTTAATTGAAGAGCTCAAATGGCGAGGCTTGTTTCATCAAGATATGCCCGGTACAGAAGAATTGTTGAAGACGGAATTGGTTAAAGGCTACATTGGTTTTGATCCAACTGCCGATTCACTTCACATTGGAAACATGGTTCCAATTATTCTTCTTGTTCATCTACAACGTGCTGGACACAAGCCTTTTGCACTAGTGGGAGGTGCCACCGGAATGGTTGGTGATCCTTCTGGTAAAAAATCGGAACGGACCTTATTGGACTTAGAATCAATAAACCATAACCTTTCTTGCCAAAAAAAGCAGTTAGAACAATTTCTTGATTTTGATTGTGGCGAGAACAGTGCTGAAGTAGTCAATAATTATGATTGGTTTAAAGACATTAACTTCTTAAGTTTTATTCGTGATGTAGGGAAGCATATTTCTGTAAACTATATGATGGCGAAGGATTCTGTTAAAAATAGATTGGAAGACGGGATGAGCTTTACAGAATTTAGTTACCAATTGGTTCAAGGCTATGACTTTTACCACTTATGGAAAGAAAAAAGTGTTAAACTCCAAATGGGTGGAAGCGATCAATGGGGTAATATCGTTACAGGTACTGAGTTAATTAGACGAAAGGGTGAAGGAAAGGGATTTGCGTTAACAGCACCTTTACTTACCAAATCGGATGGCAGTAAATTTGGGAAAAGTGAAGGAGGAAACGTTTGGCTTGATCCAGAGAAGACTAGTCCTTATGAGTTTTACCAATATTGGATAAATACCAGTGATGAAGATGCAGAGCGACTGATAAAAATATTTACGCTGTATACCCAAGATGAAATAAACAGCTTAATAAATGACCATAAAGGAGAAGAATACCAAAAGAAGTTACAAAAAGAGCTTGCAAAGTATATTACCACATGGGTTCATGGAGAATCAGGATTTAATACAGCATTTGAGGCAACACAAATTTTATTTGGAAAAGGTACTTCTGAAAGTATCAAGAAATTAAGTGAAAAGGACTTTTTATCTGTATTTAATGGGGTAAATCAAGCGGAGATTGAGCAAATTGAAGGATCTAATATCGTTGATTTACTGGCAGATACAGGTTTTATTGAAAGTAAAAGCCAGGCCAAAAGAGAATTAAAGGGCAATGCTATAGCCGTTAATGGAGATAAGGTTGGAGAGGATTACATATTCACAAATGCTGACTTGATCAATGACAAGTATGTGTTGTTACAAAAAGGAAAGAAGAATAAATTTATTGTCGTAAAAAAATAGGAATGATTTCATTAGACCCTAAACAATTATCTATTCCAGAAAGACATCACTATTTATTAGGAGGTGTTGGTCCGCGACCGATTGCGTTTGCTAGTACTATAGACAAAGATGGAAGACCAAATCTTGCCCCTTTTAGCTTTTTTAATGTATTCAGTTCAAATCCGCCAATAATGGTATTCTCTCCAGCAAGAAGTGGAAGAACTGGTGAAACTAAAAACACCTTAGACAATGTAAAAGAGGTAGCAGAAGTGGTTATTAATGTGGTAACTTATAATATGGTGCATCAAATGAGCTTGGCGAGTTCACCATATGAAAAAGGAGTTAATGAGTTCGAAAAAGCTGGATTTACTTCTGTGCCCTCAGAGAGTATTAAACCTTTTCGAGTAGGAGAATCACCGGTGCAGTTTGAGTGCAAGGTGTTGGAAGTGAAAGAATTAGGTCAAAATGGAGGTGCAGGTAATTTGATTATTTGCGAAGTTGTTCGAATTCACATTAAAGAGGAATTATTGAATGAACAAGGACACATAGATCAAACTAAAATTGACCTTGTAAGTAGAATGGGCGGCAATTGGTATTGCAGAGCAAATGGAGATGCTTTATTTGAAATTGACAAGCCTATAACTACGCGAGGAATTGGTGTAGACTGCTTGCCAGAAAAAGTAAGATTAAGCAAAGAACTTTCTGGAAATGATTTAGGTAGATTGGGAAACATGCTAGAATTACCAAGTGCAGAATCAATTGATAAAGAGATTAATAACATGAATGATGCAGAAATAACTTTAGGTAGAGCAAAAGTATTACTTGAAGACTATGAACTTTTAAGGGCATATGCCATTTTAACAAAAATATTGTAATGAACATTCAAAAATTTATTTTTAAGTTGCTAGTGGTTTTAAGCTACATCGCTCGATTTACACTAGTGGTATTGCCTTTGGCAATTGTAGTGGTGATGTCTAGAGAAGGTGGTTGGAAATATGGATTTACCTTTATCCAGAACAATGCTGAGGTTGCTTTATTTGTTTCATTTGCTATTGGTTTTTTAGTGGCAATGTATCATGCAGTAAGCTACGAAATTGTAGGAGAAGGTCCTATGGAGAATTACTTGAAGTCATCTCAGAAGGTGAAAGTAGAAGGGGCCATTCCAATGGAAACGTTGATGAACCAATTAAAGTCTGATAAACTATATACAGAGGTAACATTATCAGATCAAATACTTACTGCAAAGCGAAAGGTTCATTTTTTGAGTGCAGATAAAGTAAAGATTTCTATGAATGAGGGAATGTTTGACATCGAAAGTAAACCGTTTTCGGCCATTTGGTTTATAGATTTTGGACGAAATTTTAAAAATGTTCGAGACATTGCAAAAATTATAAAGCACAATAAATGAAGGTAGCAATAATCTCGGGATCAGCACGTAAAGGGAACAACACACTTAGAGCAGCAAAAGCAATCCAACATTACTTTAAAGACTCTGAACTAATTGATTTTCAAGAATATGATATTCCTAACCTTTCAGAAGGCTTTCTGCAGCCTGGCAATGAATCTAAATTTCAGAAAGAATTAATAGAAGGAATTAGAGGGGCAAATATGCTATTTGTATTGACGCCAGAATATAATTGGTTTCCTTCTGCAGAATTGGTTAGCATGATTCATCAGTTAGGTACGGATGAATATTCTGAGATCTTTGATAACATGGTAATTGTGAATGTAGGAGTAAGTGTTGGCCGAGGAGGCAGAATGCCTGCCGTGCAATTGGGATATGTGTTCAATAAAGTAATTAGCTACTTTGGTTTAAACAGCATCACATGCCCTAAAACATTCGAGGCTCAAGAAGTCTTATTATGCATCAACGAGGATGGTCAATTGCTTACTAACGAAGTGTTTAACTCAGGCTTTGAATCTTTTATAGCCTATTCAGTGAAAGTTGCAAAAAGATGGCATCAAAGTGCCTAAAAAGAATTATTTTGCGGGCTGAAAAATCGTAAAATGAAAAAACTTTTAATATCATTTTTTCTGCTAGGTTCATTGCTAGCAAGTGCTCAATCTCCAACCTTTACTAGGGTGTTAAATGGAGACTCTATTGACAACTCCCATTCTATGTTTCAATCTTCTAATGGTGATTATTATATACTTTCTTCCACCAATAGTTATGGTGCAGGAGGTATGGATATTCAGGTAACAAAGACAGATGGTCTTGGAGATGTTGATTGGTCTTACACTTATGGTACTGGAGGTACTGACATAGGATATAAAATTAAGCCAACCTCGGACGGAGGAGCAATAATTGCAGGATATTCTGACGGGTTTAGCTCTTATGGAGAGGATGGAATTATACTAAAAATTAATAGTTCAGGTACTACACAATGGGTTCGGGCAATTAGAACAGACAGTAATGAAAGATGCTTGGATGTAATCCAGGCGAGAAACGGTATAATCTATGCTACTGGCTATGTTGAAATTGATAGTTTAGAGAAGAACATTTTGGTTACTAGAATGAGTGCATCCGGCAGTGTATCCTGGGTGAAAACTTATGGTGGAATTGGAGATGATATAGGAAATGCTTTAGTAGAAGATAATTTTCAAAGAATAATTATCGCAGGGAGCACTACTAATGATTCAGTTACCGTCGGAGGGAATGGGGATAAAGACATTCAACTATTAGCTCTTAACGCAGGCGGAACAATTCTTCAGTCAAAAAATTATGGCACAGCCTCTGATGACGAAGCAACCTCAATTATTTCTACAAATGCTAATAAGTTTCTAGTTGGTGGGAATACATCTGGCGGATCTGGGTCTGGCCAAGATGTATTTATTTGTGAGTTTGACACCAATTACTCAGTTGTAAATTCTAATTGGTTCGGAACACTATCTGGAGATGTAGCACATAGTATTAACTATAAACAAACTGGCGAAATCACAGTCACTATGAGCTCTGAAGGTGGGTTGTCTTCACGGGATATTGTTTTGTTCCAAACAACAAATATTGGAGGACTTGCAAATCAAAATTTTATTGGTGGAGTTGATGCTGACGCTAATTCATTTATTGATATTACAAGAAGCGATGCGTTTGGTTATTCCATTTTAGCATCCGGAGTTTCTTTCGGAGGAACAAATTCTGAAGATTTATATTTAATGAATATTTCCAAGGATTTAACAACCAATTGTAATGATAATGTTGGAATGTTAATAGAAGGGAGCTATACGTTAACATCAAACGGTTACAGCTCTAACTATAATACCGGTCAAGCATTTACGGTTTCATTAACAAGAAATTCAGTCACAAATTCCGATTCAACAATGTGTTGTAATCTTGTTGCTCAAACTGCTGGTGATTCATTTACTATTTGTACAAATGATCAATTGCGAATTGGTAAGACATCAAACTCAGGATATACTTACTCATGGACTGCTGCTGGCAGCAGCTGGACATCAAGCGGAGCAAACCCTACCGTTTCTCCAAGTTCGAACACTTTGTATAAATTAGTTGTAAGCTCTTCCGATGAGGCTTGTGCAAGCGATTCTGCATTGGTTTATGTAACGGTTAATTCGCGTCAATCTATACCTTCACTTTCTGACACATTTTTATGTGTTGATGACAGTGTAACATTAACCGCGGCAAGTAACATGATAAACTACTCATGGATTACTAAAAACAGTATTTTTAACACACAAGAAATAGAGCTAAAAGATAGTGATACAGCATATTTGTCCATGATTGATGCAAATTCTTGCGTTTATCGAGACACAGTTGAAGTAGATCTTAAACCTCTACCAATCTTTAATTTGGGGAGCGATACAACTATTTGTGAGAATTTAGCCATTACC
>CBDUEX010000127.1:0-5434 GCA_965366305.1 uncultured Bacteroidia bacterium
TTGGGTCAAATTCCCATAATTCTTTAGAGTATTCTGGGCCAGGGATCTCCCCAAGTCCAACATATAGTTTTCCGTCAATTGAGAAACTTATAGCATTGTATCTGCCAAATTGGGGGATAGCTGCTTTGGGTTTCCATTCCAATGAACCTATTGCATCTGAATTAAAACTTGAATTAATGTTTAGTTTCCAAACACTTTTAAGTGATGAAGCTGATGTTTTACCTCCAATAGAGTAAACAATAGAATCGTCTACAGTTAGTACTTCTGGGTCATATTTAGCTTCGAAAAGTGAATCCGAGGTAAAATGAGTCCAAGAATTTAACGCCGGATTATATTTATAAAAATCACTTAGGTAATTTGAAATGGGAGAGCCGGAGTGGGTTCCACATCCGACGAATGCTTCCCCATCCAAAATAAATGCTTCGGTAAGCTTACGAGCACTGCCGGGCATAGATGCAATGGAAGCCCAAGAGTCATTGCTTGGATTGTATTTCCAATAATTATTAGAAGGTGAGTAAGAAGTTGTTGTTCTATTTCCAAAGTACCCAAAATTCCCAATAGCGAAACCACATACATTTACTGAACCTCCCCCAGGGAAGTTTGCCAATTGAGTCCAGGTATTTGTACTTGGACTATATTTCCAAAAATCTTGGTAGAAACATGTAGTGCCATTTTCGCAAGCTCCAGTGCCTATATATGCAGTATCTCCTATTACAAAAGTGCCCATAGCATATCTCGAGTTTCCAGGGAAACTCGCTTTTTGAGTCCAAGTGTTATTGGCTGGATTGTATTCGTAGAGAAAGCTATCTGTAGTCTGTGTAGAAGTATAGCCCATACAAACATATCCTTTATCTCCAACCGAAAATCCGCCGGCTAAAAAACGTGCACCAGCAGGGTAGTTTGCCTTTTGGGTCCAAGAATCATTTGCTGAATTGTATTCCCAAAAATCACTTAATATAGTACCGCTAGCATTTCTTCCTAGCCCATAATAAATTTTCCCACTTATTTCGAAACTAATAGCCCCATGCCGTCCATTTTGAGGTAAAGATGTTGCGGTATCCCATTTAAGTTGCCCGAAAGCTATTGAAGACAAAAAAATTAAACTAATAAGAATAAATGTTTTCATAAATTTTGGGGTTTTACAAACTTTTACTATAAAACTATCAATTTGCCA
This sequence comes from uncultured Bacteroidia bacterium, assembly GCA_965366305.1. Lineage (GTDB taxonomy): Bacteria > Bacteroidota > Bacteroidia > NS11-12g > UBA9320 > UBA9320. The sequence goes on from CBDUEX010000127.1 coordinate 1,175, forward strand.
AGAGTCCTAGCTTTAGTAGAACTGTTAAAAATTTCAACTAAATAGGTGCCAGCAGATACAAGAGTAGTTGCGTCTAAGTTTGTTGTTGATTCCGATATAGCCAATGAGTGGACTAATACACCCTGGGAATTATAAATATTGACTTTTAAATCGCTATAGTTAATCAGATGATCTAAAACTTCAATAGTTACTTTGTTATTTGTTGGATTTGGATAAATACGAGCACCCAAAGTTAAATCTATATACCTTATTGAGGCAAAGGAACTAACATTAAGTTTCCATACTGTTGCAAGTGAAGAACTAGACGTTTTTCCACCAATAGAGTATATGACTGAATCGCCTATTGCTATAAGCTCCGGGTCGTATTTTGAGTGATAGCTCGTATCGGAGGTAAATTGAGTCCATGAGTTTGAAGAGGGATTGTACTTGTAAAAATCATTTAAGTAATTTGAGATTGGAGACCCAGAAAAAGTTCCACATCCAACATAAGCTTCGCCATCCACAACAAAAGCTTCAGTTAACTTTCGAGCACTATCTGGCATAGAAGCAATAGAACTCCAAGAATCGTTAGCAGGGTTGTATTTCCAAAAATCATTTGAAGGAGAGTAGGAAGTTGTGGTTCTGTTTCCAAAGTATCCAAAATTCCCTATACTGAATCCACAAACATTCACTGAGCCTCCACCAGGAAAGTTTGCCAATTGAGTCCATGTGTCAGTGTTTGGTACATATTTCCAAAAATCTTGATAAAAACAGGAGGCACCGTTTTCACAAGACCCAGTTCCTAAATATGCAGTGTCTTCAATTACAAAAGAACTCATTGTGTACCTTGAGTTTCCTGGGAAATTTGCTTTTTGGGTCCAAGTATCGTTGGTTGGATTGTATTGATATAAATTATTATCAGTTGTTTTTGCAGAAGTGTAGCCCATGCAAACGTATCCTTTTCCATCGACACTAAAACCTCGTGCTAGAAAGCGTGCACCTGCTGGATAATTTGCTTTTTGAGTCCAGGTATCACTTATAGGACTATATTCCCAGAAATCTCCAAGAATCGTCCCGCTAGCATTTCTACCTAAACCATAATATACTTTCCCGTCAATTTCGAAACTTATTGCACCATGCCTTCCATTTTGGGGTAGAGATGTTGCTGTATCCCATGTTAATTGACCAAAGGTTAGCGATGATAAAAAGAGTAAGAGGGTTAAATTAAATATTTTCATATTTCAAATTTAAGAAATTAATTTTCGAAACAATTTATAATATAAGGCATTTTGGGCTATCACATCGACCTATTCCCACCTCCCAACAATTTATGCCCAAAACATAGGGAATTTATAGTCCTTTCCTAACTTCGTGCCTTCTTATAAAAATCCAATGACTGAAGCACAAAATTTAGCCACTTTAGAACAAGCAAACGAACTGGGTGTAAATGCCGAAGAGTTTGAAAAAATCAAAGAAATCTTAGGTCGTACTCCAAACTTTACCGAACTCAGTGTGTACTCGGTGATGTGGAGCGAACATTGTTCTTACAAAAACTCGATCGTTTGGCTTAAAAAATTACCTAAAGAAGGTCCTATGATGTTGGCTGAAGCTGGTGAAGAAAACGCCGGATTAGTGGATATTGGTGACGGCTTAGCATGTTGCTTTAAAATTGAAAGTCATAATCACCCCAGTGCTTTAGAACCTTATCAAGGTGCGGCTACGGGTGTTGGTGGAATTAATAGAGATATATTTTCAATGGGTGCAAGACCGATTGCTCAGTTAAACTCATTGCGTTTTGGAAACATCGCTTCGGATAGAACTAAGTGGTTATTGAAAGGTGTTGTAAGTGGAATTAGTGGTTATGGAAATAGTTTCGGAATTCCAACAGTTGGAGGTGAAGTATATTTTGATGATTGTTACGAAACAAACATCTTAGTAAATGCCATGAGTGCGGGTATTATGGATGCCAAGGACATGGTAAGTGCCATAGCAGAAGGAGAAGGAAATCCCGTTTATATTTTCGGATCGGCAACAGGCAAAGATGGAATTGCTGGAGCTGCTTTTGCGAGTAAAGATATTGGTGAAGACGCCATGGATGACTTGCCATCGGTTCAAGTTGGAGACCCTTTTTGGGAGAAGCTAATTCTGGAAGCAACGCTTGAAATTATCGCAACTGGTGCAGTTGTAGGATTGCAAGATATGGGTGCTGCAGGTATTACTTGTTCAACTGCTGAAATGAGTGCAAAATCTGAAACTGGAATGCGAATTGACTTAAGTAAAGTTCCTCTTCGTCAACCGGATATGAAAGATTGGGAAATCCTGCTTTCTGAAAGTCAGGAAAGAATGCTTGCCATCGTTCACAAAGGACGAGAAAAAGAGATTGAAGATATTCTTGAAAAATGGGATTTAACTTTTAACATAATTGGTGAAGTAACGCATACGGGAAATGTAGAATATTGGATGGATGGTGAACTTAAAGCAGAAATTCCTGCAGATAGTTTAGCCTTGGGTGGTGGTGCCCCAGTTTATCATAGAGAATGGGAAGAGCCGGCATATGTTAAAGAAATTGCCAAGTTTGACAACGCCCAAATTAAAGAACCAAAGAACCTAAAAGAAGTTGCTATGAATCTTGCAACTCAACCAAATATTGCTTCTAAAAAATGGGTGTATGAACAATATGATTCCATGGTTGGAACTATTAATCAAAGTACCAACAGACCGAGCGACGCTGCCATTGTAAAAATTAGAGACACCAAAAGAAGCTTAGCTCTTACCACAGATTGCAATTCACGATACGTTTGGGCAGATCCAGAAAAAGGTACGGCAATTGCGGTTAGTGAAGCAGCTCGAAACATTGTTTGCAGCGGAGGAACTCCAAGTGCGGTAACAAATTGCTTAAACTTCGGGAATCCTTATGATAAAGGAGTCTACTGGCAGTTTAAAAATGCAATTATGGGAATGAAGGCAGCCTGCGAAAAATTTGGTACTCCAGTTACCGGTGGAAATGTAAGTTTCTATAACCAAGACCATAAAGGAAACGCGGTTTTTCCAACTCCTACAATTGGAATGATTGGCGTAATTGACGATGAGAGTCATATCACCACACTCGATTTTAAAGATGAAGGAGATGCTATTTTCTTATTGGGTAAATCTGTCGAAGATCTAGGGAGCTCACAATATGTAGCTAAATACCATAAAGTAAGTCATTCTCCTTGTCCGTATTTCGATTTGGATGAAGAAGCAGAACTTCAATGTCAGTTGTTATCTCTCATAAAGAAAGGGATGATAAAATCAGCACACGACACTGCTGAAGGGGGCTTATTTATAGCACTTCTTGAAAGTGCAATGGCAGGCAATACTGGATTTAGAGCTAGTCAGCAAATAGGAATGAGAAAAGACGCCTATTGGTTTGGGGAAGCTCAAAGTAGAGTGGTTGTATCAGTTGCACAAGAAAATGTAGAACGATTTAAGTCACTATTAACCATCCCTTACGAATTGCTTGGGCATGTAACTGCAGATCATATTGAAGTAGAATACGAAAACTGGGGACTAACTAGCGATTGGAAAAAGGCTTACGACTCTGCTCTTGCAAATGCATTAGAGGTTTAATCTATTGCTAAAGTCATGTGAATTGGCAAACTAATAAAAATCGAAATGAGAAATTCTTGGCACTTAAAAAAATAGGAGGTGATTAATCTTAAAATGGTTTAGAGAACGGCTAGTACCATAAGAGGAAAAGGTGATTATTACCATCCGCCAAACGCAATAAATCCTAATGCGAACAGAAACAATGCTGCTGGAATACCCACTCCTAATAGGAAAATCCAATTTGCGATTTTAATTATCCTAGAACGTTTTTCTTTAGGTACATCTTTGTTTACCCAAAAATTTAGTGCACCAAAAACAACAAATGATAATCCAACTAATGACATCAGTACAAGAAAAGCAATGGTTTCAACACCTGCTAAGAAGACAAATAATAGCACCGCCCCAAGCGTCAATGAAACCAATGCGAGTTTGGCATAAATCTCATTACCTTCTTGTTGTTCTGCATCGCGTTGTTTGTTGTGTTGGTGTATTTGCTTGGGTTCTATATCTCTAATAGCTAATTCTTGAGAGCCATTCGTTAATATAAATCTTTTAGACTGCTCTTTTATCCCATTTTTAAGATCATTTTTGGTTAGGCAAGCAGCACCCGAATTCGCCACATTATTGTCTTGGTTTGCTGACTTATTTTCACATTCCTTGATTTGGTCATTTTCGGTTTTAACTCTTAATTGG